>NZ_CP063779.1:0-125000 GCF_021596945.1 Mongoliitalea daihaiensis
ATGGAGAAAGAGATAACAATTTACGATATAGCGAAACAGAGTGGCGTTTCACCGACTACTGTCAGTAGAGCACTCAACAATCATCCTGCGGTAAAAGAGAAAACCAAGAAAAAGATTTTTCAAGCAGCCTCAGATCTCGGCTACCAATCCAATGTATTTGCTGCCAATCTTCGAAGTAAAAAAACAAATAATATTGGTGTAATAGTCCCCAGCCTAAACAGCAGCTTTCAAGCCTCAGTACTTGCTGGTATGGAAAAAATTGCAAATGATGCTGGTTACAACCTAATTATTACACAATCTTTAGAATCGAGTGAGAAAGAAATAGCTAACACGCTCTCCATGTTTAAAAGTAGGGTGGACGGCTTGATCGTATCCCTTGTTAGTGAAGCTCATCAGCTTGAACACTTCGAACCCTTTCATAAAAGAGGAATTCCGGTTTTATTCTATGACAGAGTTGCTAATAGTAAGGATAGTGTTGGTGTTACCATAGATAACATTCAAGCGGCACAAATCGCTACTAACCATCTCATAGAGCAAGGTTGTAAAAAAATAGTTCATGTTTTGGGAAGCACTAAAATCAGTGTTTATGCAGAGCGTCTGAAAGGCTTTAAGTACGCATTGGTAGACAAAGGGTTAACTATTCAGGAAGATCAAGTGATTGTATTAAATGAAATTAATGAACATGCAGCAGAGTATGTCATAGATCTGCTACTTAAGATGAGTCCATTACCAGACGGTCTTTTTGTATCAAATGATGCCTGCGCTGCAAGTTGTATGAATCAACTCATCCAAAAAGGATTTAAGGTACCAGAAGATATCGCCATCGTTGGTTTCAATAATGAGGTCATCTCAAGACTCGTTCATCCTAAGATTACTACAATCAATTATCCAGGCTATGAAATGGGGGAAGTTGCCATGAAAAACCTCATCAACCACTTAGATGAACCTGAAACTACACTTCTCCAAAAAACCAATAAAATCACACTTAGATCCGATTTAATCATAAGAGAATCCTCCCTTAGATTGAAATAACCTCACTTCCGTTTAAGCTTCAGAAAAAGAACGGAACAAAAAATATGCAAACGAAATAATTTTTTTAATTATGCAACCGATTTCATAAATATTTTTTAACTTCGAGGATCTTAAAGATAATTTGCTCCTTAAATAAAATAAAAACCTCCTTAATATTCATATAACTCTATTTTACAATAGATAATATTCCAAATATTTATGTTATCGATTTCAAATTTTCACACTTATTCATTTCTATTAAATCCTGAGATTAACATCAAACCCTCTAACCCTATGAGATTTCCGATCACTCTTTTTTTTATCTTATTCATGAGCCTTCAAGGGTTTTCGAATGACGGATATAAACTTTGGTTGCAGTATTTCCCCATACAAGAACCTGAAGCATGGCAAATTTCCGCACTTTCAAATTATGAGGTTATAGGCAGTTCGGCTACTATATCTATTCTAAAAAAAGAACTTGAAACTGCATCAATTGGCATGATTCAATCGCTTAATCCAAAAAAAAGCACGGATCATTCGTTATTAATAAGTAAAATTGAAGATCTAGGGATCCCTAACCTTCCAAATGAAAAGATTGATCAATTAACAGCCGATGGTTTCGGGATTTTTATCTATAGCAGCAATCAGCTGATTGTCACTTCAAAGACTGATATTGGCCTGCTATATGGAACATTTAGATTACTCCAATATATTCAGACAGGTACAAGTATTCCCGCAATGGGAATATTTGAGTCTCCAAAAGTTCAATATAGAGTATTGAATCATTGGGACAACTTGGACAGAACAGTCGAACGCGGGTATGCAGGTTTCTCTATTTGGAATTGGCATCGCCTTCCAAGACACATTGATCAACAATATCACGATTATGCTCGTGCAAATGCTTCCATAGGCATCAATGGCACAGTACTTACCAATGTAAATGCAAATGCATTAATTCTCACCCCTGAATATTTAGAAAAGGTCCAAGCACTTGCGGATGTTTTTAGACCATATGGAATCAAAGTGTATGTAACAGCCCGTTTTTCGGCTCCTATGGAGATTGGAAATCTGTCTACAGCTGATCCATTGGACCCCGATGTTCGACAGTGGTGGAAGAGCAAGGCAGATGAGATCTATAAGTATATCCCAGATTTTGGAGGCTTTGTTGTAAAAGCAGATTCCGAAGGGCAACCGGGGCCACACAATTACCAACGCACGCAGGCAGATGGAGCAAACATGCTAGCAGAAGCCTTGCAAGAGCATCATGGCATAGTGATGTGGAGAGCCTTTGTCTATAATGAACACACACCTGACGACCGACACAAACAAGCCTATAATGAATTTAAGCCCTTAGATGGGAAGTTTTTAGATAATGTTATTGTTCAGGTAAAAAATGGAGCCATAGATTTTCAACCGAGGGAACCATTCCATCCTTTATTTGGTGCAATGCCAAATACCCCTTTGATGATGGAATTTCAAATCACCCAAGAATATTTAGGGCATGATACGCATTTAGCATTTCTAGCCCCTCTTTTTGAAGAAGTTTTAAATGAAGACACCTACGCTAAGGGAAAAGGCAGCCCGGTAGCAAAGGTGATTGATGGTAGTCTACATGGATATCAATTGACAGGGATGGCAGGAGTGGCCAATATTGGTACGGATCGTAATTGGACAGGACATCACTTTCATCAAGCAAACTGGTTTGCCTTTGGTAGGCTAGCTTGGAACCCCTACGAAAACGCTCAGACTATTGCAGCAGATTGGTTACGCCTTACCTTCACGACTAACCCCACTTTTGTAACTACCATGCAAGAAATAATGCTCAATAGTCGCGAAATGGTTGTCAATTACATGACTCCGCTCGGATTGCATCACATCATGGCAGCAAGTCATCATTACGGGCCTGGCCCGTGGGTGTCCGGTGGTCGAAGGGCAGATTGGACCGCAACCTATTATCATCAAGCCAATGAAAAAAGTATTGGTTTTGACAGAACAACTAAAGGAAGTGACGCCTTAAGCCAATATGCTTCCGAAATCCAACAGCAATGGGGCAATCTTGAAACTGTCCCTGAGAAGTACCTTTTGTGGTTTCATCAAGTTGACTGGAATCAATCACTTTCTGACGGAGATAATCTTTGGAATAATCTAGCTCGACAGTATCAAAAGGGAGTGGAGGAAGCCAGAAGAAATAGGGATACCTGGGAGCAAATGGCACCCTACATTGATTCCGAACGCTTTCAACATATCCACTCATTCCTAAAAATTCAAGCAGAAGAAGCTCAATGGTGGAAAGATGCCTGTTTGCTTTATTTTGGTCAATTTTCCAAAATGCCCTTACCATCAGGAGTAGAACCACCTGCTCACGACTTAGCATATTACATGAATTACAAGCCGCAGCACGTACCTGGAATTTAAACTATCAATGGGTAAAATTATGAAGGAAGTTCATCAGAAAATAGCAATAGTTACTGGGGGAGCGTCAGGTTTGGGGCTTGCAACTACTCGAAAATTTGTAGAAGCTGGCATCAAGACTATCATCATTGGAAGAGATTCCGATAAACTACTCAAAGCAAAAGAAGAATTTGGAAATCAAGTCCATTGTATTGGCTTTGATTTAGGCGAGCTTTCGGGGATCCCTCCATTGGTTGATACCATCTATCGTCAATTTGGAAGAATAGACATCCTTGTGAATAACGCTGGGATTAATCAAAAAAAAGATTTGTTCGAAGTAACTGACGAGGAATTTATACAAGTCATCCATACCAACCTATGTTCTGTCTTTAGTCTTACCAGAGAAGTCGCCAAAATCATGAAAGCTCAAGCTTGGGGTGGAAACATAATAATGGTTTCTTCCATGGCTGCCAAATACGGGATCCCAAAAGTAATCGCTTACACAGCTGCAAAATCAGCCATTGAGGGCATAACCAAAGCCATGGCTGTAGAATTATCTCCCTTAGGAATTCGTGTCAATTGCGTAGCTCCAGGCTTTATCCGGACAGATATGTCTGCCGCAGCATTGAACAATGATCCCGAAAGAAAGCAAAAAGTCCTCGGAAGAACACCTATGGGAAAACTGGGAGATCCTTGCGATGTGGCTGAGGCCATCTACTACTTTACAAGCGATGGAGCAAAATACATCACAGGTACTTCCCTAGCCATCGATGGAGGCAACTCAATCGGATTTTAACTATCATCCTCAAACCTATTTAGCTATGAAAACCAAGGAACCTACATATAAAAAAAATCTCCGATTGTTTGCCTCAACACTGCTTCTTTTATTATACGCAAATGTTGTCAATGGACAAACCTTGAAAGACCATTTTCAAGGAGTATTTGATATTGGAGTAGCCTTGGGTTATAGGGATTTTAACGGTCAAGAAAGTCGGGCCGAGCAACTTATTGGCAAACATTTTAATAGTATTACACCCGAAAATATTATGAAATGGGGCCCTATTCATCCAAATTTAAATCAATACAACTTCCAGGGGATGGATCAATTGGTAGCACTGGCTGAACGTGTCAACGCGTCAGTCATTGGGCATACTTTGGTATGGCATAATCAAACACCCCATTGGGTTTACCATGATGAAAGAGGAAATCTCTTACCCAAAGAAGGCTTGCTACAGAGAATGGACGCCCACATCGAAACTGTCATGGGACGATATAAAGGAAGAATCAAAGGATATGACGTAGTGAATGAAGCCATATTAGACGATGGTACATACAGAGAATCTAACTGGTATCAGATTGCAGGAAAAGATTTCATCAAACAGGCCTTTGTTAAGGCTTCTGAAGTCGATCCTGATGCTGAATTGTACTACAATGATTACAATATGTGGAAAGCTCCCAAAAGGGAAACTGCCATAGCATTGGCATTGGAATTAAGAGAAGCGGGAATCAAGATTGATGGAATTGGAATGCAAGGCCATTATGGACTTGAATCTCCAAGCTTGGATACTATTGAAGCATCCATTACTCGAATAGCCGAAGCAGGTTTTAAAGTGATGATCACTGAGCTTGATATTGATGTCTTGCCTAATCCTGTTAACAGATTTGGTGCAGATATCGATGCAACATTTCCAGCCGATGAATCATACAATATCTATAAAGATGGTTTACCAGACGAGATCAAACAAAAACTAGCAGATCGCTACCAGTCCTTATTCGAATTATTCACCAAACATCAGGATAAAATAGATAGAGTTACCTTTTGGGGACTGCACGATGGTTCGAGTTGGTTGAATAATTGGCCAATGCCCGGAAGAACTGCCTACCCTTTAATCATTGATAGGCATTTTAGAGAAAAAGCTGAGATCATCGAATCACTGATGACCATTCAAGTTGAAACCAACAATTCCTCTATCGCAAAGTAATTACACCAAATTTACTATTAATGAAACCGATTTCATTGATTATCTACAGTTTTTATCTAAATTGTATTCCATATTTTCACAACATAATTACTCATTACACCCAACGTAAGTAAAATCAAGTGAGCTTCCAAAAAATATCCATATACATCCTTCTACCTTTTTGGATACTTTTTCCAGCTGAAAAGATGTATGCACAGGAGCAGCAACTACCAACCATTATTCAAATTGAGGATGGCCTATCTCAAATAAAAATCAACACCATGATGGATTTTTTATTGGACACGGCAGCCATACTGAGCATAGAAGACATCCAAAAGCCTGAAAATCAGCAACGATTCCAAAAGGTTACCGATAGTCACATCCTTTACGATTATTACGATTCATATATTTGGATAAAGCTAACTGTACAAAACAAGCAACAATCCTTTGACAAATCTTGGTACTTCGAATCTTGGGGTTTTGATATTAAAAACATCAGCTTTTATTTTCCTAACCCAGATGGAAGCTTCGAAATATATGAAGCAGGCTTTGAACTTCCTTTTCGAGATAGAAGCATTCAGCATAAAAATTTCAACTACTTTCTTGATTTACGCCCTGGTGAGCAAAAAACATTTTACTTGAGGGTACAACGGACCTATAACCTAGAGTTTAGCTTTCACCTACGGACAAATGATAGATTCCTCAGCCATTCCTTAAATGAATACTTTCTTTTGGGTATCTACTACGGAGTGCTGATTTTGATTCTGATTTTCAATCTTTACCTATTTTTCAAACTTAAAGATTTACTATACCTCTATTTCCCAGGCTTGATCTTATCGTATATTTGGTTTTCACTGGGCAGAGACGGACTCGGCTTCCAATACTTCTGGCCAAATGCACCTTGGCTCAATCAATTCAATAATCAATACGTTATAGAATTTTTCATCATCGTTGCTACCCTTTTGTTTTCCAATAGATTTGTCCAAAAATATACTAAAAGTGATCGGGTAGTGAAATTCACCAATGGTGCCATCCTTTTAAAACTGGTATTTTTTGTTAACCAACTTTTCTTTTTTGAGCTTCATTATACAAGTTACCTAGTCATTACAATTTTAATTTTATTGATCCCCTTCATCTTCGGATTACGTGAATTATTAAAGGAAGAAATCCATTCTTGGTCTTATATATTTGCTTACGCCTGCTTATTTCTCATAATCACTTATACCTACTCAAGAAGCATTGAATTGTTTGATAATCCTGTACTGAATTGGTACTTGGTTTATCCAGTCATTTTTATCGAAATGATTTTATTTTCATTTTCTATTTTTAACCAAATCAAATTTTTACAGTCAGAGTTTGTTCGTGCCAATACAGAAAAAACATTGGTTTTAGAGAAAAATAACCAATTGACCTTGGAGCTTAATAGCAAGCTTAAAGAAAAGGTCAAGGCACGGACAGAGAAAATTGAACGCATGGCCGCCGATCTAGCTCAGAAAAACGATGAATTGGTTGCAACCAATCAGAAACTCGAGGAGCTGAACAAAAAAGTCACAGAGATGAACATGCTCTTGCAGGAAAACAATGAGGAGTTAAAATCGTCTGTGGAGGAAACCACTAAAAGTCTTGCATTGATGAAAGGTCTTGGCTTTGAAGAATTTAAAAAGGTATTTCCAGACAAAGACACTTGCCTTCAATTTTTAGCAGAGTTGAAGTGGAAAAACGGATTCCATTGCAAAAAATGTGAATACAACAAATTTCAGGAAACAAGCAATTTCAGTAAGCGTTGCAAAAACTGTAATTACTTAGAGTCTCCAACAGTAGACACCTTATTTCACAAACTCAAGTTTCCTATCGAAAAGGCCTTTTACATCCTATATCTTTCCAATAGAAAGGATGTGGACTTGACTTTAAATGAGCTGTCGGAAATCCTAGAGCTCCGACGTGAAACCTGTTGGGCATTCAAAAACAAGATCGCTCAAGCCATGGAAAAAATCGACCACAATAAAGACTTGAGTGGCTGGGAGTCGCTGGCGCTGGTGCATTTGGAGTGAGGAGGAAGTGAGTTTAGATTTTAGCTTTTTAATCTAAATCTTTGAAAACCCATTCCAAATCTAATTCGAAGCCTTTGATGACAGAAGAAGGAACTATATGCCCCATAGTATAAAGCTTTGACGGGACGTAGTTTCCCTCGGATAATGTGTAAATAAACAGGGTTTTTTCTGATGGATGGATAATCCAATACTCTTGAACACCAGTTTCTTGGTAGACTTCATATTTGTGAATCAGTTCTTTTTGGTTGTTACTTGGAGAAAGTATTTCAACAATTAAATCAGGAGCGCCAAGGCACCCCATCTCATCTAACTTATCCAAATCGCACACTACACAAATATCAGGCTGTACCACAGTAAAAATATCTTCATTCTTTTTGGATTTGACGGGAAGCCTCACATCGAATGGAGCTATAAACACTTTACAATTTTTATCCTCAAAAAATTCAGCAAACGTTCTAGCAACTTTTAAACTAACCTCTTGATGAAGCCTTCGTGGTGTAGCAGCCTGCCTAAAGACTTTCCCTTTAATCAGCTCCACCATTTCATCCAACTCCCATGTCAGATAGTCTGCATAGCTGAACCTACCATAGGTAGCCTCTGGCTCATTCAAGAAGTTTTTTTTATCCTTGGTCTCCATAGAGCTAATTTACGAAATATTCCCAATCACTCAATCAACCTATTATTTAAACACTAATTGTGCAAAGAAATACAACTCATTTTTCCAATACTTAAAGTCATGGTAGTGATCGGGAAGGATTCGATAGGTATGGGGAATACCTTTTTCTGTTAAAAACTCATGGGCCCCGGTGGTCACATTCATCAAATTATCCTTATCCCCACAACTCAAAAATAAAAGTTTCAAATTGGACTTGGTCACGTAAGGTCTCGGAAGCAAAGCCTCTCCCCTCTTAGTGTTTGGTGCAGGAGAAAATGACCCCACCCAAGCAAAGTGCTCAGGGTTGCCCAATCCAAAGTTCATAGACTGCCCACCTCCCATCGAAAGTCCGGCAACAGCTCTATTTTCCACACCTGGCTTCACTTTATAATTCCTCTCAATAAAAGGAATCAAATTCTTCAACAAATCTTCCTCAAAAGTAGCAAACGCTTTTACTGGTTCTGCCCCGAAAATATCGCCTTCCGCACGATCATTTTTCATGGCGCGACCATTGGGTAGAACAACGATCATAGGCTGTACTTTAGCTTCCGCATATAAATTATCTAGGATTACATCTGGAGTCCCTTGATCCAGCCACTCCCGCTCGTCTCCACCTATCCCATGCAATAAATAAAGTACAGGGTACGCTTGATTTGGATCATAATTAGGAGGTAAGTAGATATTTGCTTTCCTGTCTACTCCTACGGTCTTGGAGGGATACACCAACTCTTTAACTACACCTTTTGGATTACTACTGTTAGATTTATCAAAGCCATCTGGCGCAATCAGCTGATCTGATTGCGCAAAAGCCAAATTTGAAATCGCCAAGCTGAGGATCAAGGCTGTTGTTTTTAGTGCTTCCATGGGTTGTTTGGATTTGTTTATTGTTAATTGTATTAATTTTTGCCACGAAGGCACAAAGACGCAAAGGGATTAATTTTAGGTGTAAGATTTTAGAAGATACCTGCTTATGGCAGGCAAGTTTTAGATTTCCAAACTCTTCATTTCTCATTCCTATAATGCATGCTGACTTTTATTAAAAAGCCATGAAATCCGCTTTTCTTGACGCCTGCCTGGGGTAGATAAGCTTAGCCCTCCTTGCCTTGATCCTTAGTTGTTTTAACCTTATCTTCTAATCAATTTCTGAACTTCAAAGTAAGCAGGCTTCGGCTGCAATTGTTCGTCTAACAAGAAAGGGAAATGCTTTCTTCCTGGAGTATCCAACCAAGAGGCATCATCTCCGATTCCCCAAAAAGTTACTCCCGTGATGATATCACTATAATCCAGCAAAACCTTCATTAACATGGGGTATGCAATCCGCTGTCTCATGTTAAACGCATCTGTATATATCGTAGATCCAGGCTCATCATTTGACAAATACACAGACAAATCCAACTCCGTAATTTGAATTTCTACCCCTAGACTTCTAAACAAATCCAAGGTAGTCCGAAGATCCTGTTCGGAGACACCCACAGTCCAATGTCCCTGTAACCCTACTCCATCGATGGGGATATTATTATCTTTTAATCTCTTCACCAGATCAAAGATTTTATTTCGCTTCCAACTAAAAATGGAATTATAATCGTTGTAAAATAGCTTAGCATCTGGATCAGCTCTTCTCGCGTACACAAAAGCTGAATCTATGTAAGCCGGTCCCATGATTTTATACCAAGGAGAGTCTTCTCGATAGATAATCTGACCATTAGGATCCCAGTCAAACATCGCCTCATTCACGACATCCCATGCATATACATCCCCTTTGTATCGAGATACGACAGCAGTGATATGTTCTTCTAACTGCTTCATTGCAACTTCTGGAGTGTGCAAATCTCCATTTTCATCATAAAAAAACCAATCAGGCGTCTGCGAATGCCAAGTCAAGGTGTGGCCTCGCACCATCATATTATTCTCCTTAGCAAACTGAACAATTCTATCCGCATTGGTCCAAGTATAGGTTCCTTTGACTCGTTGCAAGGCATCCGGCTTCATTACATTTTCAGCAACTAAACTATTAAAGTGCTCAATCAAGGCTCGCCCATGTGGTGTGCGAGAGTCCATATGATTGGGGGTAACGGCCGCTCCAATCGGGAAATGATCCTTAAACAGTTCTTTTAATGGAATGTATTCTCCCTCACCTAAGCCATCTTGAAGAGGAGTTGGCTCTTCTGTAGGAGTACATCCAAACACTGACAATACCCCGATTGCCAGTGCTAAAAGTGATACATGGTAATTTTTCATGTTGTGGTTAAAATTTAAATGGCACTTTTTTTAATTTTTGAAATTTAACACCTTAGTCGTTTTTGACTTTTACTTGGTAAATCTCCAATAATCGAAATTCAGGATATTACTCGGTGCTTTGCCTTTGAATACAAAATACAAATCATGTACTCCACTCATATTTGCAACATCCCCACTCACGATCGTCCATCGATCGTCCCCTCCAGTCAATGGGACAGACACCTCTGCTACCAATTGACCATCTTTACTTCCTACTCTAACTTCCATCCGTACGCCACCATTATGTGTCGTTCCTACCCTCGCATAAAACTTGCTAGGTCCTTGATCACGAAAATCAACACCTACTACTTTAATGTAAGATTTATTTGTAGTTGCTATCACAAAATTCCCGACCACAGCATTACTTTTGGCTTTGACACCCTCTGACCAAGCAATTGTCTCAGCTTCATTTTTCATATAAGGATTGATTGAACCAAGACTCTTGGTAATACCGGCTGTCATTTTCATGGGCTTAATAGTTCCGTCAGTATTAAACTCTACTTCTTCCACTGCCACGGACCGGGTAAAGCCACCACCACCAGGCAATGCGCCATTGTGATAAAACAAATAGGTCTTTCCTTTGAAATCTATGATCCCAGGATGATTGGTAAAGCTTCTGCCCTCAGCAGGCATCAATACTCCCCGATAAGTCCAAGGACCTAAAGGACTAGGGCCAGTTGAGTAGCCAATATGTTCTGGAAGCTCCCCACCAGCAAACAGCAGGTAATACAAATCGTGTCTTTTGTACATCCAAGGACCTTCTTCATAGGTAGTTGGCCTTTGGGAGTCTTCTGCCTTCCTTTTCCCGAAAGCCTCAATCGTATTGGGAAATTGTCCGATTTCTCCATCAATAGAGATCATATCCTCGTTTAGCTTCGCATAGTGGCAAACCGGATTACCCCAATAAATATATGCCTGCCCATCATGATCAATAAATACCGCAGGATCAATATCCGCACTGCTATTACTGATCAATGGCTTACCTATCGGATCAATAAAGGGCCCATAAGGACTATCCGATACCGCTACACCAATCCCATTCCTATTATTCAAATCTGTAACAGGCACATACAAGTAAAACTTCCCATTTCTCTCGATAGCATGCGGAGCCCAAGCATTGATTTTTCCCCACTCAAAGTCCTTATATGAGAGTACCGAACCATGGTCCGTCCAATTAACCATGTCCTCGGTTGTGTAAAGTTTCCAATCATTCATGGTAAACCAGGTAGACTCTGGCTCATCATGGGAAGTGTATAGATACACCTTATTATTATACACCAATGGGGCCGGATCTGCAGTA
Source organism: Mongoliitalea daihaiensis (assembly GCF_021596945.1). Lineage (NCBI taxonomy): Bacteria > Pseudomonadati > Bacteroidota > Cytophagia > Cytophagales > Cyclobacteriaceae > Mongoliitalea > Mongoliitalea daihaiensis. The sequence goes on from NZ_CP063779.1 coordinate 11,647, forward strand.
TAAGATGTCTGGATAATGGGATTTTGTGCCCAAACACTACTACTCAGCAAAAAGCTATAAATCAAAGCCGTGATATATTTTCTAACCCTTTTCATTTACTTATCATTTTTGGTTGGTCAAAACAAAGCCTCCATTCGATTGAATAGTGACTGTAAATTCTCCATTTTTCCCAATCTCTACTGTCTGCAAGGTTGGATGCTTGGCTTTATCATCGTTGTAAAGGAGAACTTTTTTCCCCTGAATCATCGGCAGCTGTAACTTCACTGTTTGAGGTGTTTTCTCCGCATTGACCCCAGCAATGTACCAGTGCTCTCCCAATCGTCTAGCTATCACACTAAATTTACCTGGGTATCCTGCTATGTATCGGGTTTCATCCCAAGTAGTAGGCAGCTTTTTCAAAAAGTCCAACACAAATGGTTCCACATCCTCCAAATTATTAGGGGTCAAACCAAACATTTGAACAGGGTTTTGAAAGAGCACTCCTGTTGCTAACTGGAAAATATCGGTCGTTAAGCGCTCTTGTCCTCGACGGTTACCTTTGTTGAGAAACTTATTGAGCAACACTCCACCGTACTCCATACTAGCGACGGAATTTCGAATAAATGGATGAAGCGTGGCATAAAACGCCTCTTTCTCCCGAGTATCTTGAACAAAAATCAACATTTCGGAAGCTATGACTGCTTCGCTCCCAACAAAGTTCGGGTACATGCGCTCCCAACCTCTTGGCAATGTCGCACCGTGGAAAATAATCATCAATTCATGCTCATTTGCTTCTACTAAGATGTCTTCATACAAGCGCATGGTTTCTTGCTTATCTCCTCCAAAAAAGTCTACTTTCAATCCTTTCACACCTGCTTCTTTTAGCCATTTCATCTCATTTTTTCTGGCGAATGAGGTATTCATTTTATGCAGGGGAGTTTGAAAAGCATCATTTACCGTACCATTAGAATTATACCAAAGAAATACATCTACACCTTTACTGTTGGCATAGCGAATCAACTCCTCCATTCGATCATAGCCGATTCTTTCATCCCACCATGCATCTATCAAGATGTATTCAAAACCCATGGCAGCGGCCAAATCAATGTAAGCTACTTGATCTTCGTAGTTCATGCTATTGTCCTGCCATACAATCCAACTCCAAGTACCTTTTCCAAACTTGTAGTTAGTAGATGGCTTATACAAAGGTTCTACCACATCATAAGGAATGGTAGTTTCAACGATTGGTGTCAGAGAATTCCCTAATGTAATTGTTCTCCAAGGTGTATGGCTTGGAAGGCCCAATTGCGCCCCCGAACTACCAAAACCATTATTTTGCTCTAGTTGAGGATAAGCTACTGTATAAACACCTTCCTGAATAGCACTCAAATGTGAAGCCGTAAAGTTGCTGCCTACCCCTGTCTCAGACAAAAGAACCCAGCCATCATTACCGATTTTGAACAAGCTGGGAAAAACATATCCCAAACGGGCATTGGTGTTTGCTATCGGTTCATCAGCTACATATCCACTTTCGTAGCTTGGAGCAGTTCGTGCAAACCCTGTCATTGGGCGCATCATGTTGGACAAAAATGCTGTGGTAGCTGATGGAAACTTATATCCAGTAAGTTCTCTTTCCACTACTATCCCCTTGGTTTCTCCCCACATGGGTAGCTCATATCGAAAGGCTATATCATTGTCACTCACTTGAAAATGAACCGAAATCTCTTGATCAGCACTGTTTTTTACAGTGTATGTTAGGATATTTGCGTGATACTGAATAAAGGATTGCTTGATTCTATCTTGAGTATAAGATTTCTTTTCTTCACCAGTTAAGGATTTAACAAATGACAATTCTTGGGTAAACGACCCTGCATTTGTTTCCAGTCCCAAAGGAGATTTTTCCAACATGGACTTCTGTTCATAGGTTACTGAATAGAATAACTTACCCCCTTCAAGAAAAATAGAAACACCTACTTGACCATTGGGACTTTCCATCTTGGCATTTTCTTGCGCATAGGAAAGATATGGTCCAAGGAAATACAGTAACACTAGAAAGGCTCCTAGTTGCCTATTGATCCCCAGTGAAATTGTCCTAAAAACCCTATTTACAAAAAGACTATTGAACTGCATGGACTCCCTCCTTTGTCTGTATGACTTTTTGAATAGTTCCATCCTCGTTATAGTACATGTAGTCAATACAAATTGACCTTCTATAACTTCCCCCGGTAGGTAATGCCCCATTATGGTAAAAGAAATAATCCTTACCCTTGTAGGAAATCACTCCAGGATGAACTGTAAAGCTATTCGGTACGCTTTCCATGATCATTCCCTTATGTTCCCAAGGCCCTTCTGGACTTGAGGAAATCGCATAATCTATTTGTTCTGCTTTATCTCCTTTGCTTGCATATAATAAGTAGTACAAATCATTGCGCTTATAAACCCAAGGGCCTTCGATGAAATTTTCAGGATTAAGGATATTGATTGGCCCATCCATTTCAATCATATTATTCTTCAACTTTGCCCATTTAAGACTTCCATTACCCCAATAGATGTAAGCTTGTCCGTCATCATCGATAAATACAGCAGGATCAATATCATCCCAACCATGTTCATTATCCTTGGTCATTTCATTGACCACCAATGCTTTTCCAATGGCATCTACAAATGGACCTGTTGGACTATCCGCTACTGCTACACCAATCGCTGCTCCTCCTTGACTATTTTCGTCTTGTTTGTGAAATGTGGACACATAGAAGTAAAACTTTCCATCTCGCTCAGTACAGTGGGCGGCATAGGCATCTCCGGTAGCCCAAGAAAAGGTTTGGGGTGACACAGGAGCACCCCTATATTCCCAGGTCACCATATCTGTTGATGAAAATACCAACCAATCCTTCATTTCATAATTGGTCGAGGTAACGGATGCTGTATCATGACTGGTGTACAAATACACTACACCATTATATACAATCGGAGCTGGATCGGCTGTAAAAAAGTCCTCGATGATAGGATTCTGCGAAAAGCTTGTATGAAAATATAGACTGAACGCTATTATTAAAATAAATTTGAAGGCTATTTTCATGTGGTTTAGGTTTGAGAGTTGGAGTTAACTTTCCCAAAGTTTAAAACTTTGGGAAAGTTTGAGATTAGCTAATCTTTCATTTTTTGGGTTTAAAGATTAGACAGTTAGAATCTTAGTTAAATTTCACTTGATACCTTTTGACTACTCCCCGATAATCACAAGAAACAACAGCTACCCCATCCTTATCTTTGGCTTGCTCAATTGAAATTTTTACACCTGGATGATCTGATTTCGCGGTTACTTTAGGACTAGTTGCACCTTCTTCAAGACTAGCTTTTACTTCGTAAAGGTCATACCCTACTATACCATTTTCATTCGTAGATCTTACAGGAGTAGTTGGTACTTCTACCGCTTGTCCATTGACAGCTATGCTAATCTGAGGAGAGACAGGTCTATTCAAGTTTTTACCTTTCGCACTGAAACCCAATCCGAGTAATTCAAATAATCCTTCATCAGAACCAGCCTCCGCCACCAAGAAAATAGCATGCTTTTTCTCCAGCTGATCTACATATTGTGCTACATCGATAGTAAACTGAGTTGGCTCTTGGTTGGAGTTGGCTGGCACCTCAATTACACCCATTTTAGTTCCTTTCCAAGTATCATTCGCATAAGGACCATCTAGCCACACATTGACTTTGAATGCTTGATTTGTTTTGGGGGTCAGGAACAGATTGAAAACTGTCTGATTTCCTTCTTTGGTGCCTTCAAATGCTTTGAGACCAAATTTATCTTCGTTTAAGCCACCAAATCCAAAGTATTTGTATCCGATGATGTGTCCGTTTTTCACTGGAGCTATGGACATGTGATTATCCCAAATATCCCATGAATCTTGCTGAATACTGATATCTGACAAGTACGCTGCATAGCCTGCGGAATAATAGCGATAGGGATCCAATCCAAACATATGAAATCCTTCTGAAGTGACTTCTGCTCCTGTGTACGCTCTACCTTCATTATCTTTGGCTGACCACTGTTGATTTGGTGCATAAGGGTCAAAGGCACGGATTCTAGCACCTCCACCTTCTGCTACAGGTGTTTCATCTACTTCTATGGTTATTGGTGCAACTACTGGTTGCCGTGCAAACCCAAAACCTCTTGGTGGCTTATGATAAAAAACATACCATTGTCCATTGATCTCTTCTATACTTCCATGAGTATTATGTCCTCCATTCGTTAGGATAATACCTGACCCATCTTCATTTAAAACAGGGCCTCTCGAGTCGACCAATACTCCTCCACTTTTCCATGGCCCAAGTGGAGAGTCCCCAACTGCATAGCGTAGGGTAGAATTTGTGCTACTTACACCATATTCCGGACCAGAGTACCCACTGAAAACAGTGATGTATTTGTTCCCTACTTTTCTGATGGAAGAAGCTTCAAAGAAATTGAATGAACCCAAATCTTCTCCATCATAAATTGCTGGATAAGCAGTTCCCTCGGGGTCCCTCAATGCTCCGTATCTACTACTCGCTGGTAAAAAATAAGAAATCACCTCTGTACCAGGCCTTAAGGAATACATCGTGTTTTGGTCCAACTCAGCTGCCAAAGAACGTTGAAAACCCCAAAACCCATAGGCTCTGAATCCAATTTCATAATCCGGATCATTCGGATCCGTGATATAATCGATATAAACAGCTGGATCGAATCCTAAAATACTACCGGGGACAGTATTGCGACCATCTTCAGTCATGTTGATCGGTGTAAATGGTCCATCAGGTCTAGAGCCTTTGGCGACCATTGCCTCTCTTCCTGGGCCTCTGCTGTGCGGGTATAAGTAATATTCTTTGGCACCATCTTTTCTCCTGACTTCTACCAAATCTGGTGCATACATCACATCCCACTGACCATCGATTTCGTAGGTGAAAATCGCTCCTTCATCTCTCCATTGGGTCAAATCTTCTACAGGTGCTGACCACATCCGGATGTCCGGTCCACAATAACTATCAAATCTTACATCATGAGAACCGATGATATAAGCACGGTATTTTCCTGGATTATCCGGATCTTCAAATACACGTGGTTCTCCATCAGGCACATGTTCCCAAAGAGGCAAGTACGGGTTACCTGGTATTGAATGAACATATTTCCCATCTTGGATAAGACTTGTTTGGGCTTCTTCTTGGCTGCATGATACTAAAGCAGATATCATGACCATTCCAAATGCTAATTTTATTACGCTTTTTCCAATGGAGAAAAGTGATAACTTTTTCATAGAATAGATTTATTCGTGAGATTTGTAATTTCTATTTTGCTTATTTTCTAGAGTTTCGTGTGTTTCAATTCGATGACTTGGCAGCTAGAAAGCTATTGACATCTAACCAATGGATAAATGCATCAAACCAGCGATTGCTTGTTCTGTTGGGATTTCCTAACCCAAAACCATGACCACCATTTTGATAGAGGTGAAATTCAACCGGCACACCTGCTTTATACCATGAATCGATGATTCCAAACTGACCACGGAAGAGAAAATCGTCGGTTGCAATCACATTAAACATTGGGGGTGCATTGTTTGGTACCTCTACAGGGCCCATACCACCGTATATCGGGCCAATAAAGGCAAGTTTCATAGTTTGCGAATTCAGCGTACAATGCATGGTCAGGCCAGCTCCAGCCGAAAAGCCAATCATACCAATTCTATTCGTGTTTACACCCCACTCTTCGGCTCTCTCCACGATCATCGCGTAGGCAGCCTCAGCGTCCTCTAGTTGGTCAGAAAGATCCCGTTGCACGGGACGAGGTCTTGGTTCTTCGCTTTGAGCAGAACTTGACGCAGCATCAAAGGTTCTATTCATTGAGTCGCTAAAGTCATCTAAAGATTCAGGGGTAGGGTGAAGTCTGTATTTGAGTACAAAAGCAGTTATCCCTTGGTCTGCCAAGGCTTTGGCCACCTCCCAGCCTTCATTATCCATAGAAAGCCATCGAAATCCTCCTCCTGGAGCAACAATCACTGTTGTGCCGTTTGCCTTTCCAGGCTCTGGAAGAAACGGAGTAAGTGTAGCTGCTGTGATATTCCGCGCCATCGGATCGCCCCATTGGCGAAACCAAGTCTCTGAGGCAGGCTGATCCCTGACACCACCTGTATTGAGGGGTATGGCATTGGGTTCCTCAGGGGTTTCAAGTGGGTAAATAGTTCCATCCTGAGCTTTAATAGCCAATGCACAGAAAAGTAGGCACACTACTAGGGAAAACTTAGCTAAATTCTTAAGTGTAATCAACATAACAAGATCATTTTACTGGGTTCAACATGTGCATTAAATCGATTCTAAATGCTATTTCACACTAACATCATTGGCGGAGGTCGCATATAAGCCAATCATATTTCCGGTAAATCCTCCTGCTACATTCGTAGATAAAATATCTCCTGACACTATGCCTCCTAGTGTAGAAAAGTCTGACCCGTTCAATGAATATGCAAATTCAAAATCATCTCCAGTTGCTTTCACTTGCAGGGAAATTGATTTAGATAAGTCTACTTTAACACTTGCCAACACCTGAGACTTCACACTTCTATTTCTTCCCCTTCCTTCTGCCTCTGTTCGCTCTAAAAGCAATACGTGATCATCACCGACTTTTGTCACACCAAATACATAGTGAAAAGTCTCACTTTGTACGCAGGCGATACCTGCTAAATCTTTTTCTGAGTTTGGCTTATAATCCAGCTCAGTTGTAAATAAGAAATTCTTGTGTTGCTGCCTGTAAAAGAGGGTTGAAGTAGGCTTCATTTCTTTCATATTGACTGCAAAAGGCGAGATTTCAGCCCCATTTTTAGACATCTTCAGGAAGTCCTCTCTAGGTCCACGCAATCCAATCCAGCGGAAATCCAACTTGTCTCCATCAAATCTCTCTGTGTAGGTGAAATTCCCATTCGGGAAGAAACCGTCTTGGCCTGTTTTATTTTCAGTCACACCTCCTGGCATTTTTAATTTTGGTTGAATCGGCACCAGTCCATTTTCAAAAACAGGCCATTCGCCAGACCAATCAACTGGAAGAATAAAGGTTTCTCTCCCTGTATTCACACGATTCTTTTCATTTGGTCGAATACCTAAAAACACACCATAATATTTATCATCAGGACCTTGGACCAAGTCAGCATGCCCTGCCCAATCCACTCGATTATTTCTATTTCCAAAATATCGCTGCGTTAAAATAGGATTAGAAGGCGCAGGGGTATATGGCCCCATCGGGTGGTCACTTTTAAAAATTACCTCGCTGTGATTGCCTCCTGTGCCACCTTCTGCACACATCAAATAATAGGCATCATTCTTTTTGTAAATGTGTGGTGCTTCAATCCAAATAGGGTTTTTGGAAGGATCTACTCCCCCATCGACAATAATTTTATCGGTTCCTCCGATCACTTGGTCATTTTCCAAGTCATATTCCCAGATTTTAATTACCCGATGTCCATCGTATCGTTCTTTTCCGGGATCTGGAGCATCATTATGTACGACATAGGCTTTTCCGTTGTCATCAAAAAACATCCCAGGATCGATTCCATCAAACTTCAGTTTAATTGGATCACTCCAGCCCTGAAATGGGTCTTTGGTTTTGACCACAATATTTCCAAAATCTCCAGCAAACTGTGTGGTGATCATGTAAAAAGTATCATTGTAAGGATTATACTTAATGTCCGGTGCAAAAATCCCCAAAGCGATAGGCGCATCAGCTACTTTCAATTGAGATTTGCGATCCAATACATGACCAATCTGTGTCCAATTGACCAAATCTTTGGAATGAAAAATCGGAACTCCTGGAAACATTACAAACGATGATACGACCATAAAATAATCATCTCCTTTGCGCGTAATGGCCGGATCAGGATAGCAACCTTGAAGAATTGGGTTGTAGAACTCATCCGGTGCAAGGGGGTTATCCATGTACACTTGATCTTTCCCCTCATAGGTCGCATACTTGAAAATCGGATTTTTCTGTGCATTTCTTTGAGCGAAACTGTGCCCAAACGAGATCAACATGCACGTAATCAATAACCAACAAATTCGATAATTTTTCATTCAGTTATAGGTTTGATTTAGTATAATTCATTTAATAATTCCAACATTTGTACTCCATAGCGGCTACCTAATTCCCTGTAGCCCGCTGTGGAAAAGTGTAAGCCGTCATCTATAGCCTCACAATCCTTGGATGAAATCACATATGCTTTTGGAATGTACCGTGGTAGGGATTGGATAATCGGATTCATGGATGCACATTTCCCCCCTTGCTCTTCCCCTACCACTTCTCCTGCCAAAAGAGGAACACTATCTAGGGGAAGATTCAAATCCTGCAAAAGTCTATCATAAACTTTTTTCACTTTCATTGGCCACATAGCATCCCCTGTATTGGATTCTCCTTGGTGTAGTAATATACCTTTGATAACTCCTTTTTTCTGCGCCTCTTTGGCCAAAGAAAGTAGCCTATCATAAGGAGAATCATTGTAGTGACTCGCGGTATTTTTTAACCAATCCGGAGAATTCTGCAAATAAGATTCTCGTTCATCCTCATCAAAAAGTTCTATTCGAGTTCCTCCTACAGATACATTGATTACTCCAACTTTAATATGTGAAGGGAGTTTTGCAACGAGTGTTTTTCCAAAATAATCTGCCGGACTTATCCCTGTATTACAGCGGGTAATTGGAGCCGATGCTTGATACCATTTACCTTGAACTCTTTCAAGCTCTGGACAATCAACAGCAGCCATCATTAAAAAACGCTCTGAAGTCTCTTGATCTTTTGGCTCATACGGAGAAAAACCCTCCATATTGGATTGCCCAAATGCTAAAAAAACATAGAAATTAGGATCTATATCATCTTGAACACCTGTTCCTAATTCTGTTGTAAAAACCAGAAAAGAAGGTTTGTTATCTGCAATCAAATAGTATCCTGTTACGGTAACTAAACCGAAAACAAATGCCCAAACCATTAAACTTTTTCCCATAACAATTTACTTCTGTGTTAATTGAATAATTTCACCTGCTTTAGTTGCTATCTCATATTCGTAGATTTTTTTCAATTCCGGTAAGCTGGATTTATTCATATGATCTACAAATGGCTTGATTTCAGGAACTGAATAAAAAGGATTTAATTTCTCTCCTGAGTATGGCTGTAATCCTTTCCCTTTCAATGGATGATAAGACCTGATAATACAAATCCCCCCCAATTTGGATTGGATACGGATAGCTTTTGCTTGAGAGTTCTCCCAATCAATCGCTACTTCAAATCCTCCTCTAGCCCTCAATCCTGACACTTTTCCTTGCTTCCATGCATCAGGTAAAGCAGGTAGAATATGAATAGCCCCATCGTGACTTTGTAAAAGCATTTCAGCAATTCCTGCTGTACATCCAAAATTCCCATCAATCTGGAAGGGTGGATGAGAATCAAATAAGTTAGGATAGGTACCTCCTTTTTGTTTGCCATCAGGAAGGATTGCTGGACTTAATTGATCCTTGAGCAATTTCAATGCATGGTTTCCATCTAAAAATCGAGCCCATAAATTAACTTTCCATCCCATAGACCAGCCTGTAGACACATCTCCTCTCGCTTGAAGAGAGACTTTAGCCGCTTCAAATAATTCTGGGGTTCGATAAGGAGAGATCTGATTGGAAGGATAGAGTCCATACAAGTGAGAAACATGCCTGTGATCATCTTCGGGATTATCCCAATCAAAGAACCACTCTTGAAGCTGCCCCCACTTCCCTATCCTCATTGGAGGAAGGGCTGCCATGCGCTCTTTCATAATTTCAAGCTCTGGATCATTGTCATTGAGGATAGCAGCGGCGGCGATAGTTTTTCGAAATAAATCCAACAAAAGCTGATTATCCATGGTATTCCCCATGGCCACAGCTGCTCTGTGATGCTGATAGGGAACATTTTCAGGGGAAACTGAAGGAGAGACTACCCAATACCCTGTATCGGGATCTTCTATCATAAAGTCAACAAAAAATAAAGCCGCAGACTTCAAGGCTGGATAAACCTGTAATAGGAATGCCTCATTACCAGAAAACTCAAATTTCTCCCAAAGATGTTGAGCCAACCATGCACCTCCTAAAGGCCACATTCCCGCCTCAGCAAAATCAATTGGGCCAGTAACTCTCCATAAATCCGTATTATGGTGGAGCACCCATCCTCTCGCACCATACATATTTTGGGCTGTGGACTGACCTGACTCCGATAACTCCTGCACCATCTGTATGAAAGGCTCATGGAGTTCAGACAAATTGGTGATTTCAGCTGGCCAATAATTCATTTCCGCATTGATATTGACCGTGTATTTACTATCCCAAGCCGGATACAGTTGGTAATTCCATATGCCCTGCAAATTGGCTGGCTGCCCTCCTGGTCTGGATGATGCGATCAACAAATACCTGCCAAACTGAAAATACAATGCTGCCAAATGCGGATCTTCACCAGAAGCAAAGTTCTCGACACGCTTATCTGTGGGAAGATCAGCCGCAGGAGTTACACCTAAATCCAAACTTACCCTGTTATATAAACTTTGGTAATCAGTTATATGGTCTTGAAGAAGGATAGTATATTCCAGCGAAGTCGCCTTGGTTAAAACCTCGTTTACTTTAGATGATGGATCTCCACTGATATCTTGATAATTAATAAAATTAGTCGCAATAGCAATGTAAATCAGCACCTCTTCTGCATCAATCACTTGAATATGATCATCTGCTATATAAAGCTGACCTTTCTTGGGAAGTATGAATTTAGCACGGCCTTCAAAAACCATCTCCCCTTTAATCCCTTCGTGATCAGAGGACTTGCCGGTAAATATTAATCCATCCCCTGTGGTGGTCACCATTGAATTTCCAGGTCTGTCAAAGGAGGCTGTAAAATTTAATGCAGGCAACTCTTCTGACTTTAGTCTATACACCAATACCTGATCAGGAAAAGATGCAAATGCTTCAGATGAAAACTTCACACCAGATTTTTGAAATTCAGATCGGACGATTCCTGTTTCTAAATCCAACTCTCTGTAATATGCTGAGACCTGACTTGTATCCGCATGATTTATTCTAAAATTCCCAATAGTTTGATAGGGCATCCCATGGACTCCACTGAAAAAATTCTCATCCACCAATTGTTGCGCATCCACATATGCTCCCTCAAAAATTAAGTCCTGCACTTCCCTCAAGACACCAAGAGCATTTGGATTATCATTGTCATGCGGCTGTCCTGCATAGAAAGTATTTTCATTCAATTGAATCAATTCGCGCGAAGGGTCTCCAAAAATCATGGCACCCAGACGACCATTTCCAATAGGTAAGGCCTCCACCCATTGATCCGCCGGTTGATCATACCATAGTTTCCAGTCTTGCAAAGCATCTTCCTCTTGGACAGCACATGCCATCAAGCTGAAAATCAGTAGACAAAACCAATAATATGTACGTATTTCAATCCTCATGAATCAATTAGTCCCGATTTAAATTAAAGAAAGGTGACCCAGTCCAACTCTAAGTTTCCACTGCCTTTATAGACAAATACCAAATCATGTAGACCAATTACTTTGGCAGATGTAGACTCTTGTATTTCTACCCAACTACCGCTTGGCTTTACTGGGATTTCTGCTATGAGCTTCCCATTCTCTAAGGCTGACCGAACTTGAAGTGTACCCTCAGCATCAACATTTACTCTTATTTTGACAGCTTCCAATTCCTTTGTTCCGAAATCAACTTTGTTGTAGCGTACCCAAGAGTTATTTTGAGTAAAAACTGACTTCCATCCATCAAAAGGGCCATCCTCATTCAAGAATTCAATCGTGTAACCTTGCGCACTTTTGGAGCTGTACCGATCAGGATGTATCCGACGATTAGCATTTGAAACACCTATTCCCCGGTGAGTTGGTGTTACTTTTTTGATCAATCCATCCACTGTGAAATGAAGACTATCTGCTCGAATGGAGCGGTTTTTATCAAAATCAGGAGAAAAATCATTGTGATGATAAAAGAAATACCACTGACCTTTGAACTGGGCTACTGATTGATGATTGGTCCAGCAACCGGTAGGTGATTCATCCATGATCACACCCTTGTATTCAAATGGACCTAACGGATGATTCGCAGTTGCATATTCAATCCGCTCGGTTTGATTTTCTACTCTAGGATAGGTTAGATAATAAATTCCATTTCTTTCAAATAAGAAGGGCCCTTCCTTCAAACCCTTAGACGGAATGTTTTCAATCACCCGAGGTTCCTCAGCTAATTCCAGCATATTTTCTTTCAGCTTAGCTACAAAAAAATCATGTTGTGACCAATACAGGTACGCTTGCCCATCTTTATCAATAAACACATTAGGATCTATCCCATATACTTGAGGTATTGGATTAGATTCAGGAATGAAGGGACCTCCAGGATTGTCTCCTATGGCCACCCCAATATTGAAGGCTGAACCATTGACAGTTGGATCATTTTGTCTCTCTAAGTGTCCTTTGGCTTTGGAAGGAAAATAAAAGTAGTACTTCCCATTTTTTTCTGCCCCGTCAGGTGCCCACATGCTGTAAGATTCTTGATCTGCCCAAGGGACATTTGATTGATGCAAGGCCATGCCGTGGTCCTCCCAATCAATCAAGTTATCGGAAGAAAACACGTGATAATCTTCCATGCAAAACCAATCCGGTCTTCCTTGCGTGTGGTCACATCGAATATCATGGGAAGCATAAATGTAGATTCTATCCCCAAAAACTTTGGCGCTAGGATCAGCGGAAAACTGATGCCTTACCAAAGGATTTTGAGCAAAAACAACTGTTTGTATAAACAGTAAAGTCCATAAAAACATTGATTTCCTTAAAAGTAAATGTGTATGAATCATCGGTATATCTGGGTTTAATAGGTTATAGGTTATTGGGAAATATTGAAATCACTGAAATCAACTTGCCCACCGGGGTCACTTGTAGCATAATAGAATAGCGCAAAGCGATATCCCATAAAATGCGGGAGGGTATAACTCATCTTTAGTTGAGGTCCAAGTTGTGTCCAGGTTTTACCATCATCTTCACTGTAAAAGAAGCTCGCTAAGTCTTTTCGGTCTTGAAAATCACCATAAGCTTTCAACCTTACACGGTCACTGGTGATTGTTTTCCCCGAATAAATGACAGGCTGTTCATCTTCAATCAATTCCAATTGTAAGACTTTTTGGCCATCTTTTATTTTTATACCAATCCATCCATAATGCTTTTGTAAGAGTCCAAGGCCTGAGACATCCCCTTCTTTCAATTGATCTACGTGTAAGGTTACTTCTGCCGCACTCGTAGGGCCAAAGGTTCGCTGGGTAAGTGAATTTCTGGCTGACAACCATGATTCATCTATTCGATCTGTCTGAAAGGTTATCAGTCCTTGTTCTCTATCGATTGACCAAAGCTTATCCACAGGAGTATGATTCCATTGCCAAACCAATGGCAGATCCGGTTCATTTGCAGCACGTTTGAAATTATCAGATGCAACAATGGAAGGAATATCAGTCTTTTGAGCAGGCAATTGAGCTAATTCCATGGGAACTTGACCATTAACCCCTAGGATAGGCCAATCCTGTTCCCAAGTAACAGGCACCATATACGGTATCCTCCCCACAGCACCAAAATCCCGAAATAAATAGGCATACCAATCACCATCAGGCGTATCTATCAATCCACCTTGGGCAACTCCTTTATCTTCCAAGGCCACTCTCCCCTCATATGGCCCAAATAGATTTTCAGCTTTGTGTATGAGGACTGTTCGCATCCCTCCACGTGGCCAAGCAATATTGAAGAGATAATAGTTTCCATCAATTTTAAAAATTTGAGAACCCTCGGCATGAAGCATGATTTCTTTTTCAATAGGTGCATGCGCTTTGGCTACCAAAACTTGCTCTGTTTCCCCCTTGATTCCAGATAAATCTTCATTCAGCTCGACGATTTTTATCTCACCACCTCCCCAAATCATATAGACCTTATCATCCTCAAAAAATAAGGAATGGTCATGAAGTGATGGACTAAAAGAAGTTGCTTTCCAATTTCCTGATTCTATATCATCCGTGGTGTAGATGTAGGTTTTATTGGTATTTCCAGAAAAAGTACTGACATAGAAAGTACCATTATAATACCGAAGACTACTCGCCCAAGAGCCTTTCCCGTACATGGATTTCCCATTATCCAAAGCCAAGTCATCACCGCAATCTAATACCTCATACGCATAATTGAGTAATTCCCAATTGACCAAATCCATAGATTTCATGATAGGTAATCCAGGACTCATGTGCATGGTTGTACTACTCATATAATAGGCATCCCCAACCCTGATAATTGAAGGATCGGGAACGTCTGCATGAACGATTGGATTTATAGCTCGTTGAGCGAAAGCCTCAAAACCAATAATTATCATAAGAAAAGTGAATAAATAAGAAACCGTACGCATTTCTATCATTTTTGAGAATTCATTAGATGATAGAATATTTAATGCTGCGCTCGGGCCATAGCTATGATTTCACTTACAATATTTTTGGGAGTATAATCTCTGTTAAACAATAATGGGTAATCTGTTCGTCCCCTCACAGGCCATCCATTCTTCCAAGAGTCTCCATCCTGAATACCCCAAAGTGTGACACGGGAAATTTTATCATGATGCTTTAAAAACAATCCAAAGAAATCCCGGTAGCGTTGATCAAATTTTTTCTGAATATCATCCGGAAGACCCTCTGTATAAGGGTTTAATCGCTGCTGATACTCCACATTAGTAGCGACGTCAGCACCCATATCACGTCTAGGAGAAGGCAATACACTCAAATCCAGTTCGGTAATCATCACCGTTATGCCGAGGTTGGAAAATGCCACTATACTTTTTTCAAACTCATCAACAGTTGGGTAATCCAAACCAATATGTCCCTGCATTCCAACACCATCGATGCGCACCCCTTGCTCTTGAAGATTTTTGACCATTCTGACTACTCCTTCTCTTTTTCCAGGATTGGCCATGGAATAATCATTGTAATACAACTCAGCCTCTGGGTCAGCTTCATGGGCAAACTGAAAAGCCAATTTCACAAAGTCTTCTCCCAGAATCTGATAAAACTTACTATTCCTCCAAGAACCATCGTCTAGGATTGTTTCATTGACCACATCCCAGCCTTTGATTTTACCCTTATATCTACCTACTACGGTATGAATATGATCTCTCATTCGTTGGGTCAATACCTCTGGGCTCACATCCTTTCCTTCACTATCAGTGAAAAACCATCTAGGTGCCTGCGAGTGCCAAACCAAGGTATGACCTACCATATGATAATTCCCCTCTTGACCCAACTCAACAAATTTATCCGCCATGGTGAAATTGAAGTTCCCCTCTGTTGGTTGTATCATGCCACTTTTCATAATATTTTCAGCGACAATAGAGTTAAAGTGTTTATTCAATACATCGAGTCCTCTAACATCTTTACGATTGATATGATCATTGTTAAGTGCAGCTCCAAACAGAAACTTTCCTTCAAAAGCAGACTGTAGAAAGAGCTCATCATCATTTTTAATATGATTCTGTATTGAAAATGATGCTAGTAATATCACCGATAATACTAGACCAATTTTTCTCAAATGTGTCGTTTTCATAATCTCTATTTTTTTCTTCTAGTGGTCAAAAGGTTGATCAGGAACCGCAGCTTATTTTCTCGCTAGCGTATTCTCTAAACCAATTATAAACTGGGTATGCACAGGCTTCAGGGTTTCTATTGTAGGCAACATCACCTTGCGGATCGCCATTATGAATGAGATTTTCAGGCATCAATAAGTTCCAACTGATATTCCCTAACTCATCAGCCAAAACTTTAAAGTTGGAACCGAATCCCCAAGTACCGGGAGTACCAGTTACTCCGCCTTTACCCCAAACCAAATATTCTTCCGGACCCCAATCAATCTCTGTGATGGCTATAGGAGCGATGTCTGCTACTGGTTTGATGTGGGTATTCCAATTTCTTCTAAAGGTGACCGGATCATTGTTATCCTGTCCCCAGTATCCTGGATAGATGTGGACAGCATATCCATAATTATCATCCTCTATAGGATTATTAGGGAAGCCTCTATAATGTGATTGGTAACCTGAACCAGGAATCCAGAGCACATTTTCAGCCCCATTAGCTCTGATCAAATCCACCATAGGTTGGAAAAAGAGCTTCAAAGCATCAAAGTGAGGTTGGGTATCGCTTCCATGTATGCCATTAGTACCTAAAACTTCTATAGGTTCATTGGCAAGTTCAAACATGACATGCTTGCGGTTTTTCAATTGGGGCAGTTTTGAAATATGATCCCAAATTCTCATCAGGTAATCAAAGTACTCATCCCCAACCGCAATTCTTTGGGGACAAACGCCTGGAGGTCTAAAGATTACATACATACCTCTATTTTCGGCATGGTCTACCAAAGGCAGGATCACTTCCTCCACAGATCTGACAAATCTTTCAAAACTAAATCGAGAGATATCATTCTCTGGTATAGGAGGACCAGGTTCATTACTCCAATAAGGATCCATATGTAACCTAATCATATTCAAATACCATTCTCCATTGCCCTCAGACAAGGTATTCATCACGGATCTATTGTAATTGAGACAACCCGCCACATCGTAATCATTCCATCTCCAGATACCTACATGCCCTCCATTAAACCACGGACTCGTTGTGATGGCAACTCCATGAAGCAGCACCTCATTCCCACATGGATCTACAAGGTGTCTTCCTTGAACTTTCAATTCAGGCGTAGAAAGTGGCCAAGTAATAGCCACTTGTTCTTCTTTTGATTCTTCTGGATTTTCAAATTCATTTTCTTGAATATCTTCTGAATCAATGGAATTACAAGAGAAAAAAAATACCAGGAAGCCTATGAAAATAGGCATCAAACGAGACATGATAGGTAATTTTAGAGTAGGTTAAGAAATAGGTAGTGAGCGTATGTAATTTCAAAAAACAACTTCAAACTAACGCTAGCAGAAAGAAGAAAATCCTTCTTTCTGCTAGATTAGTTCATCGAAATTATCTCTGAAAACCTTCAGCAATACCCGCATAGGCATGTTTGCGGACTAAACCAGAAGTCCAAAGACCCGATCTTGCTGAATCTGTTCCATCAATAGGAGCTGCGAAAGTGATACCTGCTTGTTGATTAGAAGGAATCAAATCCAAGTAAAGGCTAATAACCTGCTTGTAAGCCTCTCCCTGTGTAATCAATGCAACTACAGATGGATTTGCGTCATTCAATCTTACCTCTAGGGCACTGATTTTAACTTTTTTGCCAGTAGCGGCTAACAGTCTAAACATCTGTGCAACATTTTCCATGTTAGAATTTAAATTCAAAACCATGCGTGCTGCAATTCCGTCAACTTGACCACCGTTTTGCTCTATGTATGAGACATAATCAATCAATGCTTCGCACTTAGCAAGATTGGCTTCCATTCCGCTTTCGCTGATATATAAAACATCGCCTGAGTTCCCAAATTGCCTAGCAAGCTTGAATGCCTCCACCCCATAATCCTTTCCAATATAATCCTGCCAGTAGAATTCCCCCTCACCTGGAGTTAATCCAACTCCAGTACGAATAAGACTTGTATTGGATTCATGAATTGGCTCAGCTACCACAACACGTTCAGTTATTTGACCTTTGGTTTCTCCAACAAACTGACTGATGTAACGCTCCATCTGTGTACTGATGATAGACGTCTTTTCTACTTCGGTCTTTTCAACTATTGTGGTCGAACCACCAGTAAAGGCCTCACTTGATAAGACAACCTGATCAATGTAAACAGTCCCTGCAAATTCACCGTAACTAATGATAAATCGATTTCTATCGTCAGCAGTCGCTGTAGTTGTAACGGATACAAATCTCCACTCAGGCGTTACAAAGACTTGACCGAAACCATTGGATGAGAAATTAGGGCTTTGCAATTCCGGACGAATAACACCTTCAGCATCTCCACGAACCCAGAAGCTCAATCGGTATGTTTCACCATTGTTAACAGGAGCAGCCAATTGATATAACGTTTGCACTTCCCAGAAGCCGCCAGTTAATGAAGGATTTGTGACAAAGAAAGCGCGCCCTTCGTTTCCGACCCCCATACCTTCTTCAGTTACACCGCGGACAGAATTATTTCCCCATCCTCCCCAAGCAATACCGCCATCAAAATCACCACCAGAAATCAAATTATTGATTACTGGATCACCTTCTAGGTCATACACATACAAATTATTGATATCCAAGAAATAATTTACACCAGACTCATAGCCTAATTCTAAATTAAATCGGAAACTTTCTCCTGTAAAATCACTTACACGAAAACGAATTTCTTTCCAAGAAATAGAAGTAGTAAATGTTTCAGTTGCAGCCCCTGAACCTCCCCATGCTAGTGCAGGCTCATTATTTGATAGACCTTCAAAAGTAAATCTGCCTTCTCCTGGCTGATCAGATTTGATATAGGCTATCACCTCATACGTACGACCAGGAATAATATTGATAGAAGGAGAGCTAAAACTTACATCTGATGGACTACTGACAGCCATACCTGCAGATAATTTCACAGCCGGAGTACCAGCACCCATCCCCTGATTCGGTTCAAAGGTTACTCCTTGTGAACTAGCCCAATTATCAAGGTTACCACCAGATAACTCGCTCACATTTAACTCATTCATAAATGCGGGAGAATTTACAATCAATGGTGATAATTGACTATTTAAGAAGCTTGCATTTTGATTTCTGTGCCAAACAAGTGGGCTTCCAAAAACATTGATTTCACGTGAATCTGCCATCTCTAACAATGCCTGAACTTGGACTAAATTTAAGTTACCATTGTTTTGGACAACAGTCCTATGGTCCATGCCAGAAGAAGGAGAAAACTCATTGAAGTTACGATTAATCAATCTAAATCGTACGCCTTGATTGGTATAATCACTCATAGGTAAGGAGATCCCTACTCTGAAGTTGGGATTATTCAGCTCCTCAACATAATCCAATAAATCGCCGAAACTGTTAATTTCTTCCTGCATCTCAACGCTCAAGGGTTTTTCCACTTGAAAATCATCCAGAGCACCAAAATCCGCACATGATGCTAAGCTTAGCAACCCTAAAACACCAATTGAATAGATAATTTTTTTCATAAACTAATTTTTTACAAGTTATTGTACTACAGGATTAAAAAACTCCAAACCGACACCACGATTTCTCATAACAAGTGTATCAGTTGTCACAACTCTCATCGTTGGCAGATCAAGCTCATATTGCAAATACAAGGCATCACGATCTTGATTTCCCCAACTTTGCTTCTCACCCCTCTTGACAAAAGAGCCAGTACCCGAAGCAGTCACACCTTCTGTAGCAGAAGAAATTGTGCAATTTCCCTGATTGTTAAATTCTAACCTAAGATTGATCACTTGACTTACTCCATCGTTGCCTTGAAGAGTCAATGGAAAATCAATGGTAGTCAACGATTGCGTATGAAGGTCTTTCAACTCGTCCTGCTCTACAAATCGTTCTCTACGAATCACTTGCTCCGTAAGACTTTCATGACCAGGTTTACCTGTGATGACATCCAAGCCTCTTCGCAAGTAGATACCATGCCACTCGTTAACATATTTTACTGCATAGAGGACAAAGTCTTTTGGTAAAGCCTCCCAATCTCCAGCCACATGTCTATTTGGATTTGGTAAAGGAGAAGAACCTCGAAGGACAGTATCCACATTTGCAGCAGATACAATTCTTAAAGGAAATACATAAGTATTTCGAATAGCCTCAGGATCATTGAAGAAAGCGCCTGTCAGTTGAACCTCCACACCGCCAATGATAGAACCTCTTGGAATCACAATTTCAGATTCGGTCATTTGGAAATACTCTGTCGGTAAAACTTTCACTTCACGCCCACCTTGTGAAAACAAAAGATTTTCAACTAAGGATGGATCATATGCAATCTCTAAGCGAATATCATTTCTGTTTTCATACACACCACCTGTAGTAGCCATTACTCTGAATTTACGCTCATTGTCGAGCGTCGTATCAAAGATATCTTCACCCAAGGTTATTGTCCTTACAGGATACTGATGGGCAAAATACACGCTCTGGAAATCAAAGTCTGGGAACTGCCAGTCCTGATTGACACAAGAGCTGATGCCTATGACGGCGATTAATACAATTATTATTTTTTTCATGTTTTTTTCTTTTGGCTTCAAGAAACTCTAGCAAATGAATATTACCAGCCTGTGTTTTGTCTAAGTGCATTATACTTCAGTAATTCACTCAAAGGAACTGGACCATATTTCATGTGTTCTCCAAACACCCTATTCTGAACATTGATGACCTGAAAACTATTGTTTTGAATTCTCACACCTCGTGCAGGTTCAGTCAAGTTTAAATTCCATCTTCTGATATCCCAGAATCGGAAACCTTCGAAGCAAAGCTCCAATCTTCTTTCATTTCGAATCAACTGACGCATTGCATTTTGGTCATTTCTAATCGACTCTAGATATGCATCTCCATTCGTTAAGCCAATTCCAGCACGCTGTCGAATAGCTTTGATCACATCGTATGCAGAAAAACCATACGTACCAGCCGCCAAAGGACCCCAAGCCTCATTCGCAGCCTCAGCATAAATTAAATACAATTCAGTATATCGAATTCTTGGCATCACATGTAGCTGACCGTTGACAGAAACAGGGTTCAAATTCACATCTTGTCTTAAGAGCTTGCGCATATAATAACCGGTTCGTGTGGATACTTCAACTCGGTTGATCCCATCATTGGTGCCTCCATCGGCTGCCGTATTGATCACTTGATTGTTTGGTCCTGCAGTATTCCCATTGCGGATAATGTAATGATTGAAACGTGGGTCTCTATTCGCATAGGGATCGGCTGGATTGTAAGAGCTATTTGGATGATCGATGGGATATCCATCAATTGATGGAAATGCATCTACCAAGTTTTGGGTTGGATTCAAGAGACCATTTCCAAATTGTGTTGGAGGGAAATGGGCTGCTTCCAAGTTACTGGAAGGACCTCCTAAGGATGTTCTCCATAAAATCTCTCCTTGATTGACACCGCCACCCAAGTTATTGATTTCATTGACATTTGTGTACCAAGTCAATCCTGTTGGAGCTAATCCAGAAACACCACCATTCAGGCTTAAGATTTCGCCAGCGTATCTTGCCGCATCTTCCCAAGTGGTATTATTGCCTTGGCTAAATGCAGGGCTTGCTGCCATCAATGCTGCTTGCGCTCTAATTGCACGAGCGATTCTACCACTTAATAATTGTCTCGCATCCTCTCCGAAAACGCGATTATAATCATTTCGATTGGCCCCCATAGCTCTGTAGCGCTGAGGAACGTCTTCTTCACTAGCTACATTCTCATAATCCAAGGGTAACAAATCAATTGCTTCCTGAACATCGGAATACAATTGTTCCATACACTCTTGGAAAGTATTCCGTGGCAAGTTGAATTGTGAGTTTAAGTTTTGGGCCTCAGTAAATAACTGAACTCCCAACATTTGACCGTCAGCCATTCCTCCATGCGCCTGTAATAAATGATACATGAACAAAGCTCTTAGGCCTAATGCCTCACCTTTGATTCTATCTGCAAACATGCGGTCCAACATAGGATTATTGACCACAAATGAAACACTGTCAGAAGTTTCAATCATCAAGTTCAAGTACTGAATAGCAGCCTTTGAATTTTGCCATTGATTGACAGGATTATTATCTGCTGCCCATTGACCACTTGCCATGTTGAAGAAGGCATTGTTTTCATTGTTTGCCACGGCATCGTCAGTAGCCATATCGTTGAATTGCCACCCATTCCGCGGAATGCGAGCATATCCATTGATAATCAATCCTTGAGCAAATCGTGGTTCGTTATAACTACTTTCAATATCCCTGTTATTTTGAATAGCAGGTTCAAATAGGTCATCACAGGAAGTATTCATTACCATGACTACTGCCAGCATTCCCACTATATTTTTAATATTCTTCATATCATTTCAATTTTAAAACTGAGCAGCTAAACCAAGATTAAAGAAGTGTGTCTGAGGAGCAGAACCAATATTGGTAGTCAAAATCTTTCGATTAGGTCCCAAGGTAAGTAGGTTAGCACCGTTCATATACACATCCATTCCTTTGATGAATGCTCCTCCGAAGAATTTGTCGGCAGGTATACGATACGTTACTTGTACTCTTGCCAAATCAAACCTATTGGTACTGTACAACCAGAAATCAGAGTTTCTGAAGTTGTTGGCACCATTCAAGGTAGTCAATCGAGGATATTCTGCTGTTTCAGCAGTAGCTGGAGTCCATCGGTCTCTGACAACTTCTGAGTACTTTGCATCTCCAGAAATCCAGAAGTAAGAGCTATTACGCATGGCATGAGCTCCACTTCTCCACATACCTAGAGCAAAGAAGGTAAAGTTTTTCCACTGAGCTGTCACATTCAGACCCATTGTCAACGGAGCACCAAACCATCCACCTCTACCCAAGAAAACTTCATCTTGAGGAGTAATTCTGTCATCTCCATTTTGATCAATGTATCGAATATCTCCGGGCGCAACTTCTCCAAAGATTTGAGTTGGAGATAATCCTATTTGAGCGCTGCTATTGAAAAAACCAGCATTTCTCAAACCCCATATTCCATCGATTGGTCTACCTTCTCTAACTTGATACTCGTCTAGCCAATTTTCCCCTCTTTGGATCGCTTTGGTAGCATAGTATGTTCCTACAAGTCCTATATTCAGATTCACAGCGCCTACTTTTTCCTTCACATTTAAGTTGAAATCAAAGCCTGTTCGCTGATCAGCATTATAGTTTTCGAAAGGAATGAAAGATGATGCAGGAAAACCTGTTGCAAAATAAGTTGGATAGATATCGCTTCTTTGAACCAATAAGCCAGTCATTCTACTGATGAATGCAGAACCATTGAAGTACACCTTGTTATTGAAAAAGGATCCTTCGACTCCGATATTGACTTCTTCTCTCTTTGGAAATCTCATTCCTGGATTAGCACCTCTTCTGGAGATAGTAGTAATGTTGTTCAATCCATCTTTCCAAGTGTAAAAAACAGTACCATCCCCCTGCTGCGTAAATACCTGCTCGTACAAATAATAATCCATGATATCTAAATCGGTGTGGACAATACCGCCTGATACAGAAACCAATAAATTATTTACTACAGATGAATTTTTCAAAAACCCTTCATTACTCAATCTCCATCCCAATGATCCCGTTGGCGAAAATGCTCGTCGATTTTGCTCGGGTAATCTTGCAGAGTGAATGATAGCTCCATTAAATTCAGCAAGGAATCTGTTTTGATAATTGTAGCCTAGATGTATCCCCAAATTGGCATTACTTACCCTGTGGTACATTTGTGAAACACCCGTCTGGAATCCACTCGCGATCAACATCGCTGAAATCTCATGCTTCTCATCGATTACAGTGTTATAATTCAATTGAGCAGACATAGACATCGTTTGCTGAAATCTGTTCCCACTGATATTTTGAGTACGTGTACTTGCGTCCTGTCTAAAACGAGTCAAACCTGTAATCAGATCCTGACCGGCATAATTATTCCACTGAGGCTGATACACTGCATATTCATTATTGAATGCTAGCACATAGGAGGTCTGATAATCTAATCCAAATCTGTAGTTGAAAGTCAACCCTTCTGCAATATTTCTCAAATCTGCATTTACCCCAGTATTGAATTGATACTGTCTACTTGTAAACACATTGGAACCTCCAGCATAGATATCTGCTATTGGGTTGGTTTGCTCAAGTTGTGTACCGCCAAGCAAATACTGTCCTCCGATAAGGTGACTACTATTCTGAATGAAGTTTTGAGAAACGGCATCATCGCCCTCTATCATACTGATTGGAACCAAAGGAGAAAAACGATTAGGTCTTATGGTCGCAGCACCTTGCCAAAAGTCAGTATTTACTCCTCTCCCATTGTAGAATATTACAGCTGCATCCGCAAAACCTGAAATGAAATTCGTTAGGTTCATGTCAACATTACCTCTGACATTAAATCGCTCGTTTCTATTTTGTGCAGCTTGGCCAAAGTTCAATAACGAACCTTCGGACATCATACCCAAATTGGTGTAATACCTTGCCCTGTCATTTCCACCTGCAATCTCCATAGTAGCATCATGTCTACTATAAGCTTTTTGCAGATAGTCATTGGAATAAAAATCCAAATTAGGATAACGGTAAGGATTTGAACCAGAACCGTGATTAAAGATTTCTTCCTGAGAAAATAAAGGTTGTAATCCATCATTGACTCTTGCTTCATTAAACAAGGTCATGTATTCGGCTGATCCTAAATATTTAGGAATTTCCCGAGCGGCATGTACACCTGTATTGGCTCTTACATTAATCGTCTGCTTTCCTACACTACCACGTTTGGTGGTAACCATGATTACACCTTTAGCTGCACGACTACCATAAAGAGCCACCGCAGACACACCCTTCAAGAATGTAATTTGCTCGATTTCAATAGGCATCACACTTCCTGGATCTCTTGGAACACCGTCTACTAAAAGTAAGTATTCATTGTTACCCCAGATATTTCCATGGAAACCAGGTGCAAAACCTTCCATGTTGTCCAAAGTCCAAGTGAAATAGTTTTTCTCTAAGAGTTCAGGAATGTTTACAAATGAAACTCCACCCATTAGATTGGACCTATCCTTTGATTGAAATGCTGTATTGACTCTTCTAGATTCCCATTCTGGAACCAAAATTATTTCTTCGGTCTGACCGGAAATCCTTACAACTTTTGATTCAAAGCCTTCTGCTCTGAAGATCAATAGCGAGTTTGGAGTTATCTGAATATCAAATTCTCCGTTCTCATTAGTAGTTCCCAAAACTTCCTCTTCATCAGTCAAGATGAATGCTGACGCAATTGGCGTACCCTTCGTGTCTTTGATTGATGATTGTATCCGTATGGTTTGGCTGGTCTGTGCCACTACTAGCACTGGGCTTGCAAGTAGCATCAAAACCAACATCCAAATTAAATTTTTATATCTCATAAGTGCTTTTTCAAAATGTTGAATTTGATTAATTACCAGCCTGGGTTCTGTCTAAACTCAGGGTACAAGGTCACATCGGACACTTTCAATGGCAACCAGTAATGTCTTTCTGCCAATGGCCTTTCTACAAGAACCCGCTCTCTCAAGTTCAATACCCTCATTTGCGTAGGATCTCCTCCTAATTCAGATTCAGGAGCACGGTTAAACTCAATAGCTGTCTTTAATGTGTATGGCGGTTCAATCAATTGCATCCATCTCCTTAAGTCATTGAATCTGTGTCTTTCAAATGCCAATTCAACAGCACGTTCGCGTTTGATCTCATTCAAAAACACATCCACAGAGGTTTGGAATTGTGGCAAAACATCCGGCATTTCGGCACGCTGTCTGATTACATTGACAGCCTCCACAGCTGTTTTACTAAAGTTTGTAGATTTACCCATTACAGAGTTGTGTCCCATCAAAGCTGCTTCTGCATACATCAAGTACACATCTGCCAATCTTAAGTAAGGCACGTTCAAGTGAAGAGCAGCACCAAAAGCAAAAGCATTATCATAAGCGTTTGCTGTCATGGGTACAAATTTTCTATTGACATATCCAGTTGGGCTACCGGATACCGCACCTCTGTAACTACCTCCAGTGTATAGATTTGCAAATCTGTTATCTTCCTGATTAGGAGGCATAGAACCTTGAACCACCTGCATTCCATCAAAGACTATACTTTTATAAAAACGTGTATCTCTACCTCTGAATGGGAATTCAGGATTGTAACCTGATGTTGGATCTGCTTGTGTGATATCCGTTGGTAGTGGCAAACCATTAGCCATTCCAAAATTTTGATTTACAAAATTGGCTGTTGGAACAAATTTCGTAGCATCGCCATCAACAATAATGGATGGGAAATACTGCTTGGTGATACCAAAGTTCGATTGATCACCAGACCAATAGAGAGATCTAAAAATAGTCTCAGTTCCCCCTGACAAAGCCCAGTTCTGACCCATGGTGTAAAATAATGTATGCCAACGGTCAAAAGGCATCAATGCATATTGAGTCTGCCCACTCTCAACCAAATCCAACAATTCTCCAAATGCTTCAGCAGATCGACGAGCAAAATCTGTATTGTACGTTCTACTACCTGTAGACTCAAAATTCATTAATGGACTAGCGGCGTACAATAGGTTCTTGCCCAAATAAGCCAATGCCATTATTTTATTGATTCTTAACTCATTTCTACCAAGTGTTCTCCTGCCGGCAATTGTATTATCCCAATTGATAGGTAAAAGATCAGCAGCTCTTCTTAAGTCTTGTGCAGCCCTCTCGGCGCTCTCATGATAGCTCAATCTGCCCTCTCTCAACTGTTCATCTCCAGGAAGCACTCGATCCACATAAGGAAGTCCTCCCACATGCTGAAAGAGCATGAAGTGAAACCAACCTCTAAAAAACAACAACTGTCCTTCAATCAATGCCCGCTCTTCATCTGTAGCGTCTGTCATCCTATGAAGATTTTCCAAACCAAGATTTGCTTTTCGAATGCCGTACCATGCTAATGGCCATAAACCCTTCGTATGAGGATTATCATTTGTATTAGCAGACCACTTATCCATCCAGCTTGCTTGACCTCCATGACCAGAAAACTCTACTTGCCAAGCCCAGAAATTACCCCGGTCAAATGCAAAAGCAACATGAAAGTCACCTGCGGCCGATACCATTTCATCATCACCCCAGTTCCACGAAGAAGTCCAATAACTGGTAGTGAAATTAGGAATACAATGGTACAGTTCTTCTGTGTAACCCTGAAAATTCTGGAAATTAAGGAACGCAATTTCCTCAGAAATAACAGAATCTGGAGTTCTTTCCAAGTAATCTACGCAAGATGTGGCACCAAGCATCAACAGAGCAAAAGCACCTATAAAGTTGATTTTAATTTTTATATAATTTAAAGCTTTCATAGCATTTCAAATTTAGAATGACATCATTAAACCAAGGTTTATCCTTCTCATCATAGGGTAAGCACCCTCCCACGCCTGACCTGTTCCAAAGTTTGATTCTCTATCATCAGGCATTTTACTCCATACCCAAAGATTATTACCATTCAGGAATACTCTTAAGCCTCCCATACCGAGCCTCTTGGCCCGCTCTGGATTAACACTGTAAGCAATCTCAGCATTTTTTAAGCGAAGGAACGAGCCATCATATAAATACCGAGCACCATAATAATAGGATACTGGCGTTAACCACACTGGAAGCGGAGTGCCTGCATCAGGGTTATCTCTAGACCAATACGTACCTTCATCATACACCAAATTTCTTTGGCCATCTAGGTTGGTGAATGGAATACTTCTAGTCACATTCGTCACACCGTAAAACTGCATGAAGAAAGAAAAACCCTTGTACTCCATACCGATATTGGTATTGAAGGTATTTTGAGGAATGTTGGAAAAACCATAAGGTGCAGCATCAAATGCATCGATCAATCCATCACCGTTAAAATCTAAAATTTGATACCCTCCAGGAAGCTTTCCACCGTTGTTGGTGTTATGAGGTGTACTTGCATATAGTTCATCCCAAGTATTGTAAAATCCACTGTTGATGTGAGAGCGTGCTTGTCCCAATTGGAAACCAGCTTGCTTCTGATACTCTGGTAAAAACTCAGGATCATCTCTATTGATCACAATATCAACTGCACGAGTCACAGCAACATCCGCCCACAATCTCATCCCATTTCTCAAGATCTTGTTAAATCTCAACTCGATTTCGTACCCAGTAGTCTCTACTCTTCCTAGGTTGGCAGCTGGCGCTTGCACTCCAAAATAACTAGGAATGGAACGATCACCAGCCATCAAGATATCGACTCGATTGTCTCGGAATATATCAAAACTACCATCTAAGAACCCATTGAATAAGCTGAATTCGGTCTTCAAGTTGTATTTGTAAACCGTCTCCCATCGAACATTCGGGTTACCTAAAACAGATTCTCTATACCAAGTAAAAGGACTAAAATCACCTCTCCAACCGACAGAAGACATTCTAGAGGAACCTCCAAAGTCCCACTGATTCATGAAAAGAAAACGTCCACCAATGTTATCATCTCCAACCTCACCATAAGAAGCCGTTACCTTAAGGAAGTCAATTGGTTTGATATTTTTCATAAAACTCTCTTCCGAAATTACCCAACCGATACCACCGGAGGAAAAGAAAGCAAAACGATAGTCAATACCGAATTTTTCTGAGCCATTGTAGGCCCCATTGTACTCTGCCAGGTACTTGTTTTTGTAATTATATACCGTTCTAAACACCCAATCTTCGCGATAACTAGGAATCATATTACCAATTGCATCCTCCTGTCTCATCATCAATCCCATGGCATTGATATTATGATTATCTGCAATAGTAGTTGTGTAGTTTAATTGAGCTTGATAGAATAATCTTCTTTGGGCTCCTTGCACAGTACCACCTTGAGTAGTCCAAGCGATGGGCTGAAAAAAGTCGAAATTGCTGTTATCAAAGTTGTTTTTCAAGTTAACACGTCCTGTAACTGGATCGATCCACATTTCCTCTGTATTATTGAACAAGTCATTGACTCCACGGCCAACTTCTGTGAACGTATTATCCAAAGCAATCGTACCTCTAAAGTTTAAGCCTTTGACAATGCGGCTTAAATCTTGTTCCAAAACAATGTTGGTAGATAAACTAGTTGTGGTAGTGTTTTCTATACCCCCAATAGCCAAAACTCTTGCTGAGTTGATTGCTCCAAAGTCATCTAAAGGATAATACCCCCAAAGACCATTTGAATATCTCGGCTGAAACACATCTGGCGGGTTTCTGAATGCTGCTCTCCAAAAATTCGCGTCATTGCTACCATTCCAAGGTGTTTTACGAACACCGTAGATTCCTCCCAAATTGACTTTCAAAACAGTTGAAGATGTCAATTGGAAATCTAGATTGTTTCGGAAGTTAAGTCTATTGAAATTATAACCTGGCTGATAACCTCTGCCATTATCGAATTCTCTAAATAAATCCCCTTCGTTTTGAAAATCGAATGCTGCGAAATATTTAGTGAATTTAGTACCTCCAGTTATAGATAAGTTGGCATTATACGCCATAGCGTAATCTTTGAAAAGGTAATTTTGCCAATCAATATTTGGATACCTTTCAAACTCCTCTAAGTTTGCAGGATTTCTGTATTTCTCTCTTATTTCTTGAGGGATCATTTGCGTCCATGCTTGTGGACTCACAGATAATTCACGCTCAATTGCTTGATTTCTGATTCCAATCGCATCGTATGCATCCATTTTACCAGGAAGTTTGGACGGAGATTTGACTGTAGTATTGACTCTAGCTACAATTTCTGCCTTCCCCTCTTTACCTCTTTTGGTAGTGACAATGATTACACCGTTTGCTCCACGGGAGCCGAATACAGCAGTTGCAGATGCATCTTTCAATACAGAAATGGTTTCTACCGATCCAATATCCATATTGTTGAAAAATTCAGGTCTTTCTACACCATCAACCAAGATCAACGGTCCGTTACCATTCCAGGTATTGTTACCACGAATCACAATCTGAGGCTGCTCATCTCCAGGAGCACCGCCACTTTGCACAGCAATCAAACCAGGCAAGTTACCTTGTAGTGCCGCACCTAAGTTGGAAACCCCTCCAGTCCGTTGTAATACCTCTCCTCTTGTTTGAGAAACAGCTCCAATCAATGTCTCTCTTCGCTGCTCACCATAACCAATCACAACAAATTCTTCGAGCGAAGTCTCAGCTTCAGAGATTTCTATGTTGTAAACTGTTTTACCTGCCTCTACGAGTATTTCTACTGATCTGAAACCGATAAAGCTTACCACAAGAATTTCACCCGGCTGAGCATCCAATTTAAATTCTCCATTTACACCCGTAGCAACTCCGCGCGAGGTACCTTTGATCAAAACAGTAACACCTGGGATTGGCATCCCATCATTTTTGTCTGTAATTACTCCCCTGATCTCCTGAAAAGCTACAGCTGACTTTTCCTTGGATAACTTGGATGAGGAGTTACTTTTTGCTTTCCTTTCCTTCTTTGCATGAGAAGGATCATCTTTCTTAGTTAATTCTTCTGAACTAACATTTGTGGGTTGATTTGCTAATTTTTTAATATCCTCCGTTGACCAATCAGCCTCTAAATGGTAAGAAGTGTTCGGTACTTCATTCCTTGCAAATCCCTGTATACTCATCGAGAGAAAAACTGATAAGTATACAAGCCCGAAGGTTCTGTATGAGAAGTTAAAACTTAGCCTTAGTAATTTTTTATTCATAAAATTGGTAAGGTTAAATTAGGTTTGAATTAAAATTAAGGATCACGTATGCGTGATCATTTGAATGTAGTCTACAGTCATTTTCTAAGAAGAATTTTCCATGGGCTTGAAATGTACTAGATTTGATAGTTAGGTTTGAGACATAGAATAGATTGCTCATCAAAAGACAGTTCAATGAACTAATGATAAGCCGAAGCCTATTAGATAGTGCATGTGTCAATTGATTATGAAATCGAGCGCCAATCAAAAGATAATCAGG
Organism: Mongoliitalea daihaiensis; assembly: GCF_021596945.1. Taxonomy (NCBI): domain Bacteria; kingdom Pseudomonadati; phylum Bacteroidota; class Cytophagia; order Cytophagales; family Cyclobacteriaceae; genus Mongoliitalea; species Mongoliitalea daihaiensis. Next base: position 42,259 of record NZ_CP063779.1, read on the forward strand.
GGGTGAAAAACAGATTTTGCAATCGCTTTCCTTTTTCACGGAATCGATTGCAGCCAAAAGTAATTTGTTTTTAGAAAGCTTACTCATTTTTATTTTGGGTTATTGGTAATCCACACAATCAAATATATACTTTGAGAATGAAAAATTAAAAAAGTAAAATATATTTAAATATCTGATTTTCAATAACTTAAATTTAACATTGCGCTTACAAAAATCAAAAAAATGGCAGAAAATTGGCCATTTAAGCAAACTGAGAGGGGTTTGCCTTTTTTTTCGATAAAAAAGACTGTTACGCTTAAGTAAAGTTACTGATTATCAATTATTTAATACATTTTTTTTCAGAAAAAAAATGCTCAAAAAAAATACAAATACTTGCTTATTTACGGAACCCCAAAAAAATACTCTTTGATTCAGATTGTAAACCCCAAATTAATACTGTGTTTGCTCGAAAAACAAATGTTTACAAATTTGAAATATTGATTATATGCAAATTACAGTTGATACTCGATTTATTATCAAACTTAAAATTTTGATAGAATAACCGGTTTTTAAGGCTTTAAATCAAGTTGAAAGGGAGAGGCTGGCAATCCGATGTGATTAACCAAATTGGCATGGGTTGGATTGTCCGCCCAAGCATAACGGATACTTTTGAAATCCTTCACAAATTCAGGTACTGAAACTTCGATAACAGATGGGCTGATGATAGATGCTTTACACCAATGGTACCTTCCCGATTCATCTGCAATGGCAAAGCCTTTAAGTGAATCGCCCGACCGAATTTCCAGACCTTTCCCGACTTCCGAAAAAGTAAGATGTATTTTTCGCTCTTTTATTGTTGCACTTCCGACAAGCGGACCTGAAAAAGGTCCATCCAAAAAATTATAAACAAGCTTTCTGGCCTGTAATGCCAATCTATCTCCCACTGATTTCTTATCTAACGGGTGTATATCATTGGCTTCGCCAACATCTATAGTTATAGCCATACCTGTGTAAGGTATTTGTAAAGATTTGCGCTGAATTTCCCTCATTTTGGCCCAATTGCTCTCTTGAGGAGTGTTTGAAGGCTGCATAAAATTGGGCAACTGAACAAAGATAAAGGGTAGTTCTGATCTATTCCAGAACCTCCTCCATCCGTCTATCAATTCATGAAACTGTTGTTCATACACCTCCACTGCCCCTGTATTCGATTCCCCCTGATACCAGAGAATGCCAGTGAATGAAATCGGTTTCAAAGGATGAATCATTCCCTGGAAAAGTCCTAAAGGTTTTAAACGAACACTTGTTTGGTTAGGAGCAGGCTTCACTACTGCTCCAATTGCAAACTTCCAATCTTTCTCCAGTTCAATAAACCCATCGTTGACAGCTAAGGAATACGGCTTCTGTTCAATAAACCGAGGTTTTCCCCGTTCACTTACCAGTCTGACTGTAAGCACATTCTTTCCCGGTTTCAATACTCCCACTGGAATCGTATATCTTCTTGGCGGATATTGGTAGCCCGTACTTCCAACCATCACTCCATTGACAAATGTTTGATCGCTATCCACCATCGTTCCCATTAACAAAGCAGTTTCTAAATCCGGTATTTGCGCCTCTGTTAGGACAATTTCCTTTCGAAACCAAAAAACTCCATTTTGAAGCTCGCCCTCCAATTCGGGAATTGAAAATAAATCAGGTATCAGTCTCCACGAACTATCGTCCAATAAGGGATCAAACCAAGGGACATTATCTTTTGATAAACCTAGATCAGATTTATTCAAATGCTGGGTCCAAGCATCCTTTTTTTCTCTATCTGATTTTTCAAGCGCTTCAATTACGCCATCTCGAGCAAAATAAGCTGCTTCCTCATAATCTTGGCGGAATTTTTTTAACGCATCTTTTGGCAACCAAGCCTGAATAGGAGAACCACCAACACTCGCATTGATGATTCCTACAGGGATTTGGTAGGTATCAGCTACGTTTTTAGCAAAAAAATAACCAATAGCAGAAAATGCAGGCAGCGTTTCCTTGGTGGGTTTCAACCAAGTTCCCGAAGAAAAATCCTGATTCCCTTCCACGAAATTGTACCTATCCGGAACATCAAAATACCGAATTGTCGGATAGCTTGCTAACTGAAACTCCTCTGGGAAAAGCGGAGAAACCCGCTCCATAGTCGTTTCCATATTGGATTGTCCTGAAGTCAACCAAACATCCCCAAACCAAACATCCTGAATTTGAATGCTTTCAGAAAGCGTAGAGACCATCATCTTATATGGGCCACCCGCTTGCTGTGGTTCAAGAACAACTTCCCATGATCCATCAACACCTGCGGTTGTAGTGAGCTTCTCTCCTAAAATTTGGACATTGATTACTTGTCCAACCTCGGCCCATCCCCAAATCTTTACCGTTTGCTCGCGCTGCAAAACCATGCCATCACTGATTAGTTTGGGTAATCGCAAGGAAGCATACACTTCACCCCAAGCTAGGAAGCAAACTCCTATCAAGACAAGAATACTTTTAATTGAAAAAGTAGCCCTTTGAGATGAAATCATACAATTTGAATTGGTTTACTTGGGTTTTTCTAACTGAACTGTGGGTAAATCTGTAGAATATTTTCGAATAATGCAACCGATTTCATTAAATGTCATGAATTGAGACAGCTACAAAAAAAAATAAGGATGAACAAAATGCCCATCCTTATTCATTTTTCTTTTTGACTTCTCGATCAACAGGCATTTCCAGTTTCTTATTTTACTGAAAAATGGTACTGGATTTTATGGCTGTAGGTCTCACCTGGATTTAAGCGAGAAGTAGGGAAACTTGGTTCATTGGGTGCGTTAGGGAATGTTTGAGGCTCCAAACACAAGCCCATGTATTGACTATAAGTTACTCCATTGACAGTGACTTTCCCATCTAGAAAATTCCCAGAATAAAACTGTACGGCAGGTGAATCTGCATAGACTTCCATCACGCGTCCACTACCAGCATGCTCCAAGGTTGCCATTTTTACCAACTCTGAAGAATGAGACTCTTTCACTACATAATTATGGTCATATCCACCCGGTACTTGGGCTATTCTTTCTCCGATTAATCGTGGGCTGCTGAAGTCAAAGGGAGTTCCTGCTACAGCTTTCAATTCACCTGTTGGAATAAGGTTTTCATCGACTGGTGTGTATTTTGATGCATAGAGCGTTAATTGATGTCCCAATACATCCTCTTTCATCGCACTCAAGTTGAAATACCCATGATGGGTAAGGTTGACAATGGTTGGCTGATCTGTCTCCGAAGTAAACGCTAACAATAATTTGTTATCAGCTGTCAATTCAAACGTTAAGGTTGTTATGAGATTTCCCGGATATCCTTCTTCCCCATCAGGGCTTATGTAGGTCATTTTTACAATCATGGACTCTTTTCCCTCCTCATAGGAAGCATTCCAAAAAACCCGGTTAAACCCCAGTAGCCCACCGTGTAGGTGATTGTCTCCATCATTGGTTGCTAATTGGTAAGACTCTCCGTCAATTTCAAACTTTCCTCCTGCAATTCTATTTCCAAAGCGACCAATCGCTGATCCGAAATAGTAATCATTGGTATCATAATCAGCAATTTGATCATAGCCCAACACGATATTTTCGCTATTTCCATCTTTATCTGGAACAATCAATTTGGAAATAACTCCCCCAAAACTGGAGATTTCCACTTGCATGCCATTACCATTATCCAATAAAAAGACTTTGGCGGTATTCTCACCCACAGGGACTTCTTTTATCTTAACATCAAAATTGATAGTCTTTGATTCCATTTGTAGTGTTTCGTTTTTAGGAGCCGAACATCCATAACTGGTCATGAATACTATTCCGGCTATGAGTAGCGAGAAGAAATGATTTTGTTTTTTCATAGTGGTTATTTTTCAGCATCCTTGGCCATAATAGGCATTAGATCCATGCTTGCGATCATAGTGTTTTTTTACTAAAGCATCCTTCAAACGCTTTGCTTGAGGGTTGATTTGCAATGTCAAATAGGCCATTTTGGCTACTTCTTCTAATACTTTGCTATTGTAAACAGCTTTGGATGCATCCTTTCCCCAAGCAAATGGGCCATGACTTCCAACCAAAATCATTTCCACTTCCGCCGGACTGAGGTTTTTCTCGGCAAAACAGTCCAAAATCTGCTGCCCGGTATTGTATTCATAATCTCCTTCAATCAAATGATCGGCCATAGGAGATGCACATGGAATATCAGCAGTCAAGTGATCCGCATGGGTAGTTCCGAAATTCGGAATATCCATCAGTGCTTGTGCCCATGCAACAGCATAGGTAGAATGCGTATGGCAAATCCCTCCTATAGTTTCCCAATGTTTGTACAAAAAGGCATGGGTTTTAGTATCGGACGACGGTCGCATCTTACCTTCCACCACCTTGGCGTCAAAGTCTACGATCACAATGTCCTTCACCGTCAATTGCTCATAAGGCACTCCACTAGGCTTGATGGCGAAAACACCATTCTCTCTATCCACGGCACTCACATTTCCGAAGGTATACACCACCAAATCGAGTTGGGGTAGTTGCATATTGGCTTCGTAGCAAGCGTGTTTTATGTTATCATACATAATTTAGATCTTAGATTTTAGATTTTAGATTTTTGGATGATTCTTAGATTTCTTACTTTTCATTGTTATCAAGGTTTTAGCAAAAATTGCTGTCAACTCATTAGCTTCTTTCAATAATGAGTCTACTTCAATCCAAGCTTTTTCTTTAACCAACTCTAGCCAATATCCTGATTCATCAGCTTCCTCTAATACAATTTGAAGCTTAGAAATAAACTCATTATCACTTCGAGCCCTACAAGCAGCTCGATAATTAGCTCCTATTGAAGTAGCTGACTTTACAAGCTGATATGAAATCACTCGAGCAGCTGTCAGATTGGGGAATTTTTCTACCAAATCAAGTACATGGAGAGCAAATTTTTTGGTTCTAGATTTAAGCTGATCTTGCATAGCGAATATCTTTTTAACTAAGTTTTTATTCCTTTAAGGCTTTATGGATCAGGTTTATACACTGTAAAATCAAATCTAAATTCTACCTTCTAAAATCTTAAATCTCTATCCATATCTTTTTTGTAGAAAATTATGGACATCATGACACACTATCCGATTATAATCGACTAACATATCGTTTATTATTTACTAATCTTAGCTTCTGCCTTCATCCCTCTGCCTTCATCCTTTTTCAACAAATTTCCCAAAAGATACATACTCCTGATACAGTCTCTCATAAACCTCCACATGCTCCGGGGTAGGATAGTAGACTTTGTCAAACCCTGAACCCATGGCTTGAATGGCTTCTTGAGTGTTAGGGTAAATACCTGCAGACACGGCTGCATACATAGCCGCACCTAAGGCTGGCGCTTGCTCGGAAGTGGCTACTTTGATAGGCATATTCAACACATCTGCCAAAGTTTGCATGACTAATGTGGACTTCTTTGCCACTCCTCCTAAGCCGATCACTGCATCTATCTGTACACCTTCCTGTCTGAATCGATCAACAATCCTTTTGGAACCAAAACAAATGGACTCTACCAATGATTTGAATATCCTCGCAGCATCCGAACCCATATTCAGATTTCTGATCGCTCCCTTCAATGCCTGATTGGCATCAGGTGTTCTCCTTCCGTTAATCCAATCCAAAGCAACAATAGTCGACTCTTCCACAGGAATTTGCAATGCTTCATCTGAAAGTTTGACCAATAACTGATCATCCAATTCTGCGATCAAAGAAGCTTTTTCATTTTCAGAAATGGAACTACTCTTTTGAATCAACTCGATACTAGGGTCTAAAAGAAGTTTTTTAAACCATGCCAATACATCTCCAAAGGCAGATTGACCTGCTTCTAGTCCAATTGTACCCGGTATCACAGAGCCATCCACTTGACCACAAATTCCGGGGATTAATTTATCTCCTAAAATCGCTTTCTCTGCAACCATGATGTCACAAGTAGACGTTCCCATGACTTTCATAAGGGTGTTTTTAGAAATCTCCGCCCCCACAGCTCCTGCATGCGCGTCAAAAGTTCCAACTGACACGACTACTGAGGTGGACAAACCTAGAACTTCAGCCCAATCCTGACTGAGATTTCCTGCAACTGCGTCTGAAGTATATGTCTCCTCGTAGAGACGGTCTCTTAGCGCTGCAAGATATGGGTCAAATAGTTGTAAAAACTCTTTGGAAGGTAATCCGCCCCATGACTCATGCCACATGGCCTTGTGGCCTGCTGCACATCTACTTCTTTTAAGCTCTAATGGGTTCTGGCAACCTATCAACTGGGCTGTAATGAAGTCACAATGCTCCATCCATGAATACGCTGCATTTTTAATCGATTCATCCACTCGAATTGTTCGAAGAATTTTCGCCCAAAACCACTCTGAAGAATAAATCCCCCCTTCAAATTGGGTATAATCAATTCCTCCCCAAGTTCTCGCCACTTCATTGATCTCATCAGCCTCTCCAATGCCTGTATGATCCTTCCATAGGATCATCATGGCGTGAGGGTTTTCCGCAAATTCAGGAGTCATGGCCAAGGATTGTCCTTTTTCATTGACCGCCATAGGAGACGAACCCGTAGTGTCTACACAAATAGCCTTTACTAATTTTGGATCTACTCTTGACTCTTTCAAAACTGCCGTGATAGTAGTTTGCAATCCTTCCAAATGGTCCAATGGATGTTGTCTAAACTGGTTTTTTACAGGATCACAGTACAATCCCTGCTTCCATCGAGGGTACCAAAAAACATGACTGCCTACAGTAGCTCCTGTTGCAGCATTTACTAACACCGCTCTTACTGAGTCGGATCCATAGTCTAATCCTATAACAAATTGATTACTCATTTTTTCAATTATTTTACACGAATCATTACAACCAAATTCACAGGAACAGAAAGATTTATTTCATTAATCGGATATGATGAAACTTTGGTGTTACTTTTCCATCAACACTTTGAATATTGATATCCAACATCTCTCCCATTGATTCTTCAAAATCAAATTCATGAACAACCATCTGTCCAGCAACTAGTTGCCTTGGCTTCATATCCACCCATACCCCATTGAGAAAAAGCTTGTAAGCCTCATCATTTTCAGGCTTGAAAAGCATAATCCTCAAAACTTTTCCTTCCAAATTGGTATTTTTCAACTGATAGGAGATAAATGATTGGGTACTTCTCCAAAAGCTCCCATCTTGCTGACCTGTTGCGGTTTGTTCCCCCTTAAATGCATGCTCAGATTCCGGTTGCTGCTCGCCTAAAGAAATTTTATCGACCGTTATGGCTTCTAATTTTCGAATCAATTGATCTTTCGACTGCAGTCCCAGTCTAAACTCTTGGTACTTCTGCGAGTCGATTTCAGGCCAGTAGACTTGATATCTGCTATCATGAATAGAAAAAAACGGAACCAATTCAATAGATGAAGTGGTAGCCAACAATTCTTCCGCCTTTAATTCAAAAGTTAAACCATCTGATACCTTTGTCGGTAATGTTTCCAATTCTCTTTTCAAAACAGGGGTAAGTTCCAGCGGAGTCATCGGTCCTGCAGCTACATGTCCCATCCTACTTCCATCCGCAATTAATCCCTGAAGCCCTTCTTGGCTGGTCTTTGCCCCTAAGACTACAGGGCCATAAAGGAAAGAAACCCAAGGCGAACCATCGGGAAGTTGTTCCTTCCTTACCTCCATAGGCAATTCAATTTCAATATGATCATTTTTGGACCATACCCCTTGAATCATCACATAACCATTGCTATCTCTCAGCAATTCAATTGCTTCCTTATTGACAAAAACTTTCAATTTTCCAGGAGCAACCCAACTTGGGTATCTCAAACGAAGCGTAGCTTTTACAGCTCCTTCATGAGCAAAACTAATGGCTGTTCCTTCCTGAAAAGGGAATTTTGTCTGTTGAATTAACTTGATTCCCATATCTTCCCAATCAAGTTCAGAAGCTATGAACAAATTGATGAATAGGTTATCTTCACTAGTTGCATAAATGGCATGCCCATACTTGGCATGGTTTTCCAAACCAGAGCCTACACAGCACCAGAAATTTTCATGTGGCTGAGAATATACCCTGTAATGATTAGGGCGCATGGAAGTAAAATAAACAAAGCCTCCATTTTCAGGGTGCTGACTGGAAAGAATGTGGTTGAAAAGTGTGCGTTCGTAATAGTCAAAATAGCTGGCCTGAGGAGATTTTTGGAATAGTTTCTCGGAAAGTCTCAGCATGTTGTAGGAATTACAAGTCTCAGGACCTTCCTCGGATGAAATCATAGATGAAAAATCTTTGGCAGGATGAAAATGCTCCCGAACACTATTTCCTCCTATGGAAACTGAGCGCTGATTGACCACTATATCCCAGAAAAATTGAGCAGCTTGACTCAGTTCATCATCGCCCGAAAGTGCTGCTATTCGCTGAAACCCAATCACTTTAGGGATTTGTGTATTGGCATGCATTCCAGTCAGTCTATCTTCCCCTTCCGTTAATGGTGCCAGCAATGTTTGGTGAGACATTTGTCTAGCAAGGGTCAAATAGCGTGGGTCAGAAGTTAATTCATACATATCTGCAAAAATCTCATTTAAGCCTCCATGCTCGCTGATGAGTATCTCTTGAAATTCCTTTTCTGTGTAGGTTGCTGTAAGCTCTAAAAACCAATCTGTAAGCCCCATCAACATAGGTTTGGCTTGTTCCTTCCCTGCGATTAGGTAGGCATCTCTTAAGCCAGCAAAGATTTTGTGAATATTATACAAAGGCACCCAACGGTCATTTAAAGAAAAACTTCCTGCCTTGATTTGGCCTTTTCTCAGCTCTTCCCAGATTATTTTTCCTCCGGGTACGCCGCTCAGATATCCTGAACCATTCGCTTCTTGAGCAATTTGTAATTGCTCTAACATGTAATCTAGGCGTTTTTCAATCGCTGGATCACCTGTAGAAGCAAAAGTCATCGCTAAAGCAGATAAGTAATGCCCACCTGTGTGTCCATCCAGTCCTCCACTTTCCCAGTTCCCATAATTTGCAACCGGCCAAGATAACCCAGCCTCTTTCATAAATGGAGCAAGCAGGCGATCTACATCCATTTCAAGAATATACTCTTGATTGGTTTTCATCGCTTGACTGAATGGACTTTCCAATAAAGTGACTTGGTCTAAACGAAAAAAATCCACTCCAGAGGTCTGTGCTTGAAGACTCAGCACATGAATAAAAAAGAATCCAATGATATGTAAACAAGCCTTGTAACTCATGAATGCTTTACAAAATTCAAGTAAGGCGTTGATGCCTTACTTGAAGTGGTTTATAGGTTTGAAAGTGAATATTCTTTTGAAAAGAAAGTAAAGCAAGGCGGATATTTTCAATCCGCCTGCTTTAATTTCCAATAACAACTAACCCAAATACATTGCTTTTACTCAATCGTTTAACCCTATGAGCTATTACTTTTTCGAAATTGAAGTAAAAATAATAGAATAGCAAATTTTTAAATGTTTTTTTTACACTAATTAAAATAAAGATCCATGATCTAGCAGATTATACCCATGAAACAAGTGTTTAATTACTGATTATCAATGATTTAAAAAATCGTGTAAAAGATGTGCGTTTTTATATGTAAGCCATCCAATGATATACATTCAACCGATAAATATTCCAAATTATCTTGAAAGCATAGTTTCGGACTCTTATTAAGTGTAAAAATTGGAATTAAAATGATTTTCACTTATTTTTCCAAAAAAAAACTGCATGAAATACTCGAATCAAACAAGAATGCTTGTTGCGGTGGATTGTATCATCTTTGGATTCGATGGAGAAGATTATAAAATTTTGCTCATCCAAAGAGGATTTGCTCCTGAAAAGGAAAAATGGAGCTTAATGGGAGGATTCGTTCAGATGGATGAAACGTTGGATAAGGCTGCCCAACGGATTCTCAAGCAATTGACAGGACTTCATGATGTCTATTTGGATCAAATGTCAGTATTTAGTCAACCTACACGAGATCCGATTGAGCGCGTAATTGCTGTGCCGTATGTTTCACTGATTGATATTGAAAAATACAATAAACAGATCAACAATGACTTTCACGCCAAATGGTTCTCGATCAGAGAAATTCCAAAACTGATTTTCGATCACGGAGATATGGTGGCGCTTGCATTACAGCACCTACGCTACAAAGCAGCCCTTCACCCTATCTTATTCGAATTACTTCCAGAAAAATTTACCTTGCCACAATTGCAGACTATGTATGAGGGGCTGTATGACACCAAACTGGACAAACGTAACTTTACACGTAAACTTCTCTCTAGTAATTTATTAGAGAAAACAGAAGAAAAGGATAAGTCTAGCTCAAAAAAGGGTGCATTTTACTATTCACTCAACGAGGATTTTTATGAGAAAAACATCACCAATATTTTAACCATTATTTCTAAAAGTGATACATCGCTCTTTTCAGATTAATTAAAATACTAGTTTAAAGTTGGAACTCCATGTCCGTACTCACCTCAAGAAAACATAATAGCTATTTTATTTAGTGTTTAAAATACACTTAACTATATCTTCAAATCAAACCTAAAACCTACATAACGGATGAATAGTAACATTCTTACAGAGAGTGAAGTTTGGTTTCTAACAGGAAGCCAACACTTATATGGCGAGGAAACACTCTTACAAGTAGCAAAACACTCTCAATTAATTGCGCAAGAACTTAATTCCTCAAAGGATATTGCAGTCAAAGTCATCTTTAAACCCACTGTCAAAACTACCGAAGAAATATACCGGATTTGCCAAGAAGCGAATCAGTCCTCAGCATGTATCGGTGTCATTACTTGGATGCACACCTTTTCTCCAGCCAAGATGTGGATCAACGGTTTGAAAATTTTGCAGAAGCCCCTGCTACATCTTCATACTCAATTCAATAGAGATATTCCATGGAATACGATAGATATGGACTTTATGAATCTCAATCAAAGTGCACACGGGGATCGGGAATTTGGCTACATGGTTTCCAGAATGAAAATCGAACGAAAAGTAGTCGTAGGTCACTGGCAATCTCCAGATGTTCATCGCCAAATTGATTCCTGGGCAAGGGCAGCTGCTGCTTGGACAGATTGGCAAGGGGCTAAATTTGCTCGCTTCGGTGATAACATGAGAAATGTTGCCGTTACAGAGGGAGATAAAGTTGAAGCAGAATTGCAATTTGGATTCGCTGTCAACACCTTTCCAGTAGGAGATTTGGTTGCATTTATTCAAGCTGCTAGCGATCAAGAAATCCAAGCTTTGATTGATGATTATGAAGCATCCTACACATTAGCTGACCAACTCAAATCCACGGGTAATCGTCGTTCTTCCTTGATTGATGCTGCACAAATTGAAGTTGGGCTGCGAAACTTTTTGAAAGAAGGAGGCTTCAAAGGCTTTACCAATACATTTGAAGATCTGCATGGTATGAAACAATTGCCTGGAATAGCCACCCAACGCCTCATGGCCGAAGGTTATGGCTATGCGGGAGAAGGCGACTGGAAAACAACCGCATTGGTCCGCGCCATGAAAGTCATGGGAACTGGACTTCAAGGTGGCAGTGCGTTTATGGAAGACTACACCTACCATTTTGATCCCTCAAACCCATTAGTACTTGGTGCACACATGTTGGAAGTAGACCCAGTGTTAGCAGCAGATCAACCCAGCTGCGAAGTTCACCCTCTTGGAATAGGTGGGAAAGAGGATCCTGTTCGTTTGGTGTTCAATGGAAAGTCAGGGCCGGCAGTCAATGCCTCTTTGGTAGATATGGGGAATCGCTTCAGACTCGTAGTCAACGAAGTGGAAGCAATACCTGTGACAGAAAAACTCCCTAATCTTCCGGTAGCTAGAGTCTTATGGAAACCACTCCCTGATATGCAGACAGGTTGTGCAGGATGGATTTATGCGGGAGGTGCACATCACACCTGTTTCAGTTTATCCTTGACTACTGAGCATTTGGATGACTTTGCAAAAATTGCAGGGATTGAAAACATCACGATTGGACAAGGAACCTCTTTGAAGCAACTCCAACAAGAACTCAAATGGAGTGATGCTTTTTATAAATTAGGCATGTAAACAAAACAGAACAAATAAAAAAAGCAGAACGACTAACCCGTTCTGCTTTTTTTGTTTAGTAAATAATATTCCTTTTTATGATTATCCCCTTTTATTCCAGTAGCTAAACAAATGAATATACTCATTATGCTTTCAAGCATCTGTTGACAGTGGACAGTTGACTTTGGTCCATTATCCGCAATAGTTCGGATATTATGTTGACTCTTGCTTAATTGCGGATAATCACATTCCTTTTTTAGAGAAATTTTTCAAACCATCATTTGAATAAATTTAAGCTTTCATCCCTGTAATCTTGGATGAAAAAGAGAATGTTATCCAAATAGGCAAAATCTTCTTTGGGGTGCATGGTGGTCAGAACTACTGCCTGCATTCCTGCTTTTCGGGCCGCCTCCACCCCTTTAGGTGAGTCTTCAAAAACCACACATTTTTCAGGAGCTACACCTACAGCAGAAGCGCATTTCAAGAAAACTTCGGGATTGGGCTTACTTAACACCACATCATCCGCATGAACAATGGCATCAAAGAAAGATCGAATACCCAAAGCATCCAATGAAAAATCAACATTGAAAGGAATGGCGGCCGTACCTAGCGCTATTTTATAATTCTTTCCCTGAAGCAACTCCATAAATGACTGAAAGCCTTCGATGGGAGCAATTAACTCTTTGTAAACTTCTTGGTACCGTTTCTCTTTTTTGATGGACCAATGGTGCATTTCTTCCTCTGTTAAAGCATCTGGCCCTAGTACACGGGCAAACAGTTCACTGTTTTTGCCATACATCTCTAACCAAACCCGCTCGATCGTAATGTCTACCTGAAGATCTTGGACCAGGAGATCATGCCAAGCTTTGGCATGGTAGGCCATATCATCGATGATGGTACCGTTCAGATCAAATAAAATTGCCTCAAATGATTTACTCATAATTTTTTCTTTGGATGACTTTTTTCACCTTCTCGACGATGGTCAATGCATCCAATCCATATTTTTTCATCAAATCCTCAGGCTTACCACTTTCTCCAAAGCTGTCATTGACAGCGACATACTCTTGTGGAACCAAATGCTTGGATACAATTACCTGGGCGATACTATCCCCTAGCCCACCTAAACGATTATGTTCTTCGGCCGTCACAACACAACCCGTTTTCTGGATGGAAGCCAAAACAGCCTCATCGTCGAGTGGTTTGATGGTGTGAATATTGATAATTTCCGCATCAATTCCTTGAGCTTTTAGGATTTCTTCTGCCAAAACGGCTTCCCACACCAAGTGACCCGTAGCAAAGATCGTAACGTCTTTACCATCTTTGATTTTCCAAGCTTTTCCAATTTCAAAAACCTGATCAGCCGGAGTGAAAACTGGAATTACTGGCCTTCCAAACCTCAAATAAACCGGACCATAATGATCGGCAATAGCCAGGGTAGCTGCTTTGGTTTGATTGTAATCACAAGGGTTGATGACTGTCATTCCTGGAAGCATTTTCATCATCCCTAAATCTTCCAAGATCTGATGGGTAGCGCCATCCTCCCCTAGGGTAAGGCCTGCATGAGAAGCACAGATTTTTACGTTTTTATGCGAATAAGCGATGGACTGACGGATTTGGTCATATACCCTACCCGTACTGAAATTAGCAAAAGTACCTGTAAATGGGATCTTCCCGCTGATGGTCAAACCTGCGGCAATCCCCATCATATTGGCTTCGGCAATACCCACTTGAAAAAATCTTTCGGGAAATTTCTTTTGAAAATCCCCCATTTTGAGTGAGCCAATCAAATCCGCACACAATGCCACTACATCTGTATGCGTTTCGCCTAATTGTGAAAGCCCTGCACCAAATCCTGAGCGGGTATCCTTTTTTTCTGTATATTCTAAAATCATCGGTTTCTTGGTTTAATAATCCTGAAGGGTTGACGGTAATTGAGCAAGAGCATTTTTCAATTGCTCATCATTCGGGGCTATTCCATGCCACTTATGGGTTCCTACCATAAAGTCAACCCCAAAGCCCATTTCTGTATGCAGTAAAACTACCACTGGCTTCCCCTTGCCAGAGGCTTCAAACGCTGCATTGATATCCACACATAGTTGGTCCATATCGTTACCTTCCGCAGCTAACACCTCCCAGCCAAAGGCTTTGAATTTGGCTGCTAGATCTCCATTATCCATCACCTCTTTCGTAGGCCCATCTATCTGCTGTCCATTGAAATCTACAAAGGCAATCAGATTGTCCACTTTATGATGTGCGGCAAACATGGCCGCTTCCCAGTTTTGTCCTTCCTGCAACTCCCCATCACCTGTTAATACAATTACCTTTTGGGTATCTTGATCCAGTTTTTTACCTAAAGCAGCACCGATTGCTACCGAAATCCCTTGACCAAGTGAACCAGATGCAATGCGCACACCAGGCAAACCTTCATGGGTCGTCGGATGACCTTGAAGACGCGAATCTAACTTTCGAAAGGTTGCAAGTTCACGCACATCAAAATATCCAGCACGTGCCAATACACTGTACCAAACGGGTGAAATATGCCCATTGGAAAGGAAAAACAAATCTTCCCCTTTTCCCTTCATCGAAAACTGCGGATCATGTTTGAGTTTCCAAAAATAAAGCGCTACAAAAAAGTCTGCACAACCTAAGGAAGCACCGGGATGCCCGGACTGGCACTGATGCACCATGCGCAATATATCACGCCTCACTTGAGTCGCAATCTCTTTTAGTTGATTACTATTCATATATTAAATCTAATAGGTTTGAATGCTAAATATAGATACAAAGTGTGAAAAATACACTTATAGAACCAATTTTTTGCAACCGATTTCATTTTTGCTCAGAATCAAATGAGTTTTGTGTATACCGCATTGTAAAATGACTCCCTTAATCTGAATTGGATAAAAAAATAAATCCGTTCCCCAGCCAGAAGAACGGATTTAAAGTTCAAAAAAGAGTTGTCGTCACCAAAAAATATAATCTTACAAAGCTTATCCCCTGAATACCTTACAAACATACATTCTTTAAGAATAAATAAATTGCAAAGTTCATGAAAGCAACTCTTTTCTTCATGAATCAGGGCTTTGAGTTCATGAAGGGGTAAAAACTTTCACAGAAGTAATTTCGCCCATAGGTTCAAAAGTATATGGCTCAATTGATTGGTAGCTTTTGTTCGAGGTAGACTTGGCCTTCCTCTCCTTTGATTTGAAGGATAACTTCTTTTGTTTCCCAATCAATCACTGCTAATCCATAATGTAAAGAAGCAATCAGATTTCCTACTCTATACGGATTATATTCTTCCCTATAACTTCTCCACACATGAGTGAGACCGCTTGAAGTAACTTCATAAATACCATTGGGGAAATTTTCATCTTGCCACTTAGATATTTCAGCAATATGCCTGTCACCACTAATTAATATTGGGTTTTTAACATTTGATTTTGCAATCAAATCAAAAAGTTTTTTTCGCTCATTGGGGAAATTAGACCATTTTTCATAAGGATGTTCAGTTGGAATATATTGGATTCCAGAAGCTATCAAATTCACTTGCGCTGTACTATTTCTCAATTCTTGTTCCAGCCAAGCCCATTGTTCCTCCCCAAGAATACTACCTGTCAGATTTGGCTGATAAACTTTATCCTCCGTGTAAAGCGTGTCTCGATTAAACCTAGCATCTAACAAGATAACTTTTACTTTTTGAGCGCCTATTCCATACTCGTAAGAGGCATAGGCCCCTTGCTGCTTTCTTCTTGGACTGTTAGCCTTCTCATCTAAAAAGTCTAATAGTAGTTGAAGAGATTCTTCTTTTTTACTATAAAATTTTCCACCATCGTTGATGCCATAGTCATGATCGTCCCAAACTCCAATTATTTGTGATTTCTCCTTCAATGTTTGATATGCTGGAATAGCGTTTTGAGCCATATACTTTTGTTTGAGCAAGGCCATATCATGAGTATCGCCATAAATGATATCTCCGAGCCACATAAAAACTTCCGGGTTATCTTGAGTGATTGGTTTCCACAAGGGTTGAGGAAGATCATGTTTATTGCAGGATCCAAAAGCAATTTTTGTAATAGTGTATTGCTGTGCCAAAACCGAACTACTAACAATCAAGGAACACAGCATGATGGCTGTGATAGCACTGATGATTTTTTTTAAATGCATTTTTTAGATGAATTAATCTTGTTGATAAATTGATATTGTGAATTACTTGAGTTTTCAATCTTTAACTTTTCTAACTTTTTTAGCAACTTCGATGTGGTTTGTCTACTTAGGCCTGACATCTGACTTACGTCTACAATAGTAAGCAATGAATTCACTGAAACAGTTGCTCCTTTAGCATCTACAACGCTTTCAGAAAACTCCTGAAATAACGCTTGCAACCTGCTGATGGGACTCATCGTGCAAATTTTAAACAATCGAGTTTCCATCCTACACCACCTCATAATTGTGGACCGATTAAACCAATCCGAAATAATGGGGTCATGGACAATCATTTTTTTGTAAAAACCTAATTCAATGGTGACAATTCTACAATCAGTTAAGGCCTTCGCAAATTCAAAAAACTGCCCGTTGAGATACCTTAAATTCCCAAAAACCTCATTTCGATATAAGATATCATAAGACACTTCTGTACCGTCCTCCAAATAAGTTCCTATTTTAACTGCACCTGCTTTGACCTGAAACATTTCTAAAGGCTTATTGGGGGGTATATAAATGTAAGCCCCTTTTTTAATGACTTTTGTGGTAATCAGGTTAGCATACTCCTCTTCAGAAAGGACCTCTTTAAAATAAGCAAGAATATCCATTTTTATTTTAAAAATGAGAAAGAGCTAAAAATAAATCTATACCCTTCCTCATTTTTTACAATAACTTAATTTTCACTTAATCACAAAGCCATGAACTAGAATGAATATCTAAGCCCCAGTTGAATTCTCCAAGGTGTACCATTGATAGGCAAAACACCTACACTTTGCTCCACATTGTAGATATATTGTTGAGTGGCTTGATTAAATCCCCTGATGCTTTGAAGGTTTCTGGAGCTACTCAAATTATTATTGACTCCCCAATCCTTGCTTAACATATTCATAAAGTTAAAGACATCTGCAGATAATTCTAGTTTTTGGTTTTTGACAATATTGATGTTTTTGAGCAACCTTAAATCCAGGTTATAAAACATGGGGTTTTCTCCCCCGTTTCGTTCAGCAATTCCTCCAAAGCTTTCTCTTAAATATTGCTTAGCGCTTTCGGCTGTGTTAGGATCATTAAGAATTGCATTATATCCATCACGGATAGCCTCAGGTGTATTGGGGTCATTAGGATCAAAAACGAAGGCTAGGGCATTGTTTAAAGGAAAATCACCTTGTAACGACCCGTTTGACACTAAGAATGAATACCTAGAACCTCCAATTCCTATCAATGTGGCTCCCATTACGAAGCCTTTCCAGGTAGGTGTGGCACCGTTCAACACGATCTTATCTCTAAATTGATTGTCAGAGTAGGACCAATTTAATTTTCTTGAATCATCTACAACAGGAAGGAAAGTAGAGGTATTTGCTACACAGCAATTGTAGGAACTATTGTCAAATGCTTGATTAAAGGTATATGAAGCGGTGAAATATCCATCTTTACCAATCCGAACACTTCCATCTACAATCAATGCATACTGATAACCTGCTGCAATTGAATTTAACTCTAGTACTCTTCCGACCTCTTGAGACTTTCTCGAATTTAGCCAATTGGTTTGACCATTGGCACCTATGGTGTTTGCTGGTACAAAAACTCCTCTATTCCCCTCATTAGTCAATCTAAAAAATGGCTCATCTACTAAATTACGCTCTAAATAAACATAGTTATTGAACGTATGTGAGTAAATCATATTGACCCCTGCCCGAAAGCGGTCATTGAATAGTTTGTTATAATTCAAATTCGCTTTAAAGGTATTGGGTACCCTAAAATCATCTGCAATACTATTAATGGTAGAGATAAAACTGGCACCTTCTGGGATTCCTGGAGCTTCTACACCATTCCTGTAACCAATGAAATCAGCTTCAGGAACCAAAGCCCCTTGCACATCTATTGCCGCTAGCATCACACCAGAATTTTGAATATTATTTACTTGGGCATAGTAATGCGGTTGCGCTGCAAACAAACCTGTTCCAAACTTCAATACATCTGTATTTTTTCCTTTAATATCCCAGGTCAATTGAACTCTCGGCTGAATATTTCTATAATCTGCAGGCTTATTGTCCGTGCGAAGGCCCAACTGATTGAAAACACTTGGATTAAATGCAGCTTCATTCATGAAAATAGTAGCATCGTACCTTACTCCCAACACCAGATTCAAATCTCTATGAGGATTGTATTCCATTTGACCAAAAGCTGATAAATCAACAACTGTTTGCTTAACAATCGGTAATCCTTGAAGTGGAACCTCTCTAGCATATCTAAATGGGTTGTTATTTTCAAAATCTTGCATTGAATTGTAAAAAAAGCGTCCATTTTGCTCATTTGACAACAAGGTTTCCAAATAAGTGACCATGTTATCCGTTCCAAAGGTGAAATTAAACTTCCCTCTTTGCATGTACGTGGTATTGACAATATGTACTTGCTGCTCTTTGTTGGTTTCGGGGAGGAAACGTTGCCCACCAATTTGCACATTCGTTGTCTGAATTGCGTTGGGATTGTTTTCCGTAGGGAATGGTGAAACTATCCGAACGATGGCTCGGGGCATGTTTGAGACAGGCAACTGTCTATTGACGGAAAATGCCCGTTCTGCATGCTGAAACTGAACCTTCAACTCATTAGTTGTACTTGCGTTTGCAATAGAGCGCAAAGAAAACAATAAGCTATTTTCTCTGGATGAAAAATCACCCCAAACTTCCGCCAAATTGATCGCAGTATTATCATTTACAGAAAAAGGGTTATTCCAATCTGTGTAATTGTTCCTTATGGTAAGTTTGTTATTCTTATTAATCTGCCAATCCAATCTGGCAAAAAAAGTGTTTGCTACGGTTTTCCTAGAAAATTCACCCACTTGTTGTTCAGGACCGACTCCATAAAGCCTTCTTGCCACATCAATAAATTTATCCAACGAATCTTTTCTTATTCTAAGTCTGCGTTCATCATCCTCATCCCGGATATCGGCAATAAATACAGGTTCTCCAGCATCCTGCCTATCAAAAACAGTGAAAAAATGAAGCTTATCTTTGATGATAGGACCACCCAAGCTAAAGCCCCATTGATAGTTGTAGAAACTCACATCCCGACGATTGCCTCGGATGTCATTAGGGCTTGCAAGGTTATCATTTCGATGATACATAAATGCAGAACCTTCAAGTGTATTCGTGCCAGCTTTGGTTACAGCATTCAAAGCTCCGCCTGCTTGCCTTCCTTGAGTCACATCATATGAGTTTGTGGCAACCTCAAATTCACGAATTGCTTCTATGGATACGGTGTATGGCCCCCTTCCGATTTCACCTGCTGTGAGCTGATTACGTGCATTAACCCCATCCAAAGTTACATTCGTAGATGTTCTCCTTTGCCCACCTAAATTGAGACCTCCACCACCTTGGAGTGGCGACAATGCAGTCAAATTAGTGAAATTCCTTCCTTCTGTAGGTAAATTTTTGATTTGTTTGGAATCAATCGCAGTGACAGCACCTAGCTTATCCAGTTGATTTTTAAAACTATCACCGGAGACGACAACCTCTGCCAAATCTGAATCCCCATAATCCATGGCAATTTCTAGGTTAACTCTATCCCCTTGATTCAACTGGTAACCCGTAAGTTTTTGAGGATTAAAACCAATGAAAGAAATAGAAACAGAATAAGGCCTTCCCAAAGGAAGCTGCTGTAGTTGAAATCTTCCATCCACTCCAGTAACCGTACCGGCTTCAAAGCCTGTGGACTCATTTCTAACTACCACCGTTGCTCCAACCAGTGGTTGTTTAGAATCATCTAGCACAAGTCCCGCAATTGTTGCGTTCGTAGCTTGTGCGTTCACTTCATTGAGCGAAAAAAGGGCTATAAGGAGTACTAGGACTCCCAAGCCTTTCGCAATTGAACTAACTGTTAATTTGGTAATCATGTGATAAAGATTGATGGTTTGTATACCACAAATCTCTATGCTTCCAAATTCCTCAAATGTTAAAAATTAACATGTTAAGCATTAGTAAATATTCCTTCACATTGAATTAAAACCGATTTAAAATAACTGGGGCACAAACTGACTTAAATAAATGCGCCAATTTCTCCAGATATGCCCACCTTCAGTTTCTACATAAGTGTAAGGCATCTCCACGGTATCCAACTTTTTGATAAACTCCTGATTAGCATCATACAAAAAGTCGGTTTTCCCTATGGCTATCCAATACAATTGATAGCCATTATCCCGCTGTTGCTGTAAGGTAGCATCGATATCCTTATAAACTCTTCCGGTAGCATCTTCCCTTGGCATAATAGCCGCCGAAAACAAGCCTACATAATCAAAGGTATTGGGATAGAAGCGGGAAATATGCAGCGTATGAAATCCACCCATGGACAGCCCTGCAATGGCTCTTTGGGATTTTTCTTTGTTCACCCGGTAATTGGCTTCTACAAAATCTATTATTTCGTTGAAATTGGCTTCATAAGTACCATCCATGGTTTGCGGAATCATAAATTGAGGTTTATAAAAACCCCGACTTCCCTCTCCTGGAGCAGCATCTTGGATCACATTTCCATTGGGCATTACAACAATCATCGGTTTTGATTTGCCTTGGGCTATGAGATTATCCATAATCTGGGCAGTTCTTCCCAAAGTTATCCAAGCTTCCTCATCTCCTCCTGCACCATGCAAGAGATATAACACCGGATAGGCTTGCGTAGAATTTTCGTATCCTGGGGGAGTGTATACCGTCAATCTTCTTTCCATTCCCAAACCCACTGAAGGGTACCATCTCTTGGCCACTGTCCCATGAGGTACCTGCTGTACTTTGTACAGATCGGCTTGTGCTCCTCCTACAATGAAAATATTGGTAACTGAAGCTACATCTCTAATCAAAAAAGGATTATTAGGGTCAATGGCAGGAAGTCCATCAACCAAAAAGGAGTAACTATACAACTCAGGAGCAAGCTTATCCGCTCGAAACTCCCAAACGCCTTTTTCATCTTTTGTCAATAATACTTTACCTGGCGCATCTACAGTTCCCATGGATGATTCTACTTTAATAGAAGGTAAAAAATCACCAGTAATTTCTACTTGTTGAGCCTGAGGAGCGAAAAACCGAAAGGTGACTGCATCACCCTCAATTTCAGGAGAAATCAAGTTTTGAGACCGAAAAATTGCCTCTTGAGCATAGGTGCTAGTTGCAAACAATAGAAATGCAAAGAAACGTAACATTTGATTTTTCATAAACCTTAAAATTAATAATGGATTTAAGTCCACTCAATTGAATGGCTTTTCTTAGGTAAGAATCGGTACACAACCTGTAAATGATTTAGAAACCATCAACTCTAGTAAAGATATTAAAAAAACGTGGTTAACAATCGCTAATACCCCATCACGACAACCACATTCCCCTTTTTTCGCCCGCTATCCACATACTGGTGTGCATCTGCTATGGCTTCCAAGCTAAAAACTTTGTCGATAACTGGTGTCAACTGTTGTTCCTCTGCCAATTTCTTTATCAGTTTTAACTGATCGACTGACTCAGATGCGTACTCAAATCCACCAACAGTTTTAAACACACCCCTTGCAGCCAAGTAAGGTTTGATTGTATTTTTGGAATACTTACCCACGGCATCCAAGATGAAATCGAACTTGCCACCAAGAGCCTGGAGCCCATCAGCATCGTAAGTAATTACATACTCGAGACCCAATCGTTTCACAAGGGATAAACCATCACTACTACAAACAGCCGTGACTTCTGCGCCATAGTATCGAGCCACTTGTACGGCTGCAACTCCGACCGAACCGGTCGCTCCCAAAATCAGTACCCGAGGTTTGGTGAGAGGAAGCTTTTTTAGGAATTCCAAGAAAAAAATAGCTGTCTGTCCTCCAAATATCAAGGAAGCAGCTTCTTCGTAACTTGTATTGCTAGGCATGGCAAAAAGGTTCCCATTTTCTGAAATGCACAAGTATTCGGCATGTGTCCCAAACTTAAATCCAGTCATCCCAAATACCTGATCTCCAACCTTAAACTTGGTTACCTTAGCTCCAATAGCCTCGATTTCTCCGGCAAATACGGTTCCCAAAATTGGATTTCTCGGTTTGGTAATCCCGATTGCCAAGCGCATAAACACCTTCATGATTCCCTCCGCAACCAATCCTCTCACCCGCACATCACCGGAATTGACCGCAGTAGCTTTCACAGCAATCAATACTTCATGACTTTTGGGCTGAGGCTTAGGTACCTGAGCGATTTTCAAGACTTCAGGGCCTCCATAGGCTGTACATAGAGCTGCTTTCATTGAAATTTAAAACAAAACAATTGAAATACTCACCTCACCTTTTCCAACATACTCATCGCTTGCTTCTGAGTTTGGGCATTAGATGAATGCGCTAAAATTATTCGTTGATTTTGGTTGAAATTCATGTCAAAGTACTCCGTAAGCGTTTGAGTCATCTCTCCGAAAAGTTCAATAGGACAATCAAATTCAAAATCAATTCTTTGCAGAGTTGGATTGAAACTATAGGTTCCTGTTCCACAAGCACCAAAAGCAGAATAAATGAAGTTATTGTCTTTCAGAAGTTCTAACTTAAATCCATCCTCGACATCATTCCATTCCCAAGCAGTTGGATTGGTGGACCCATCAGCTAGATCAAAGGACTGTATTTGCACCCATTTACCTAAAATTCTTTCAGATACTTGGGATTGATCCATAAAATCATTTTCATTGTCACACGATGATAAAAACAATGAAAATAGTAAAATGAAGACGGTTGTAAAGCTACTTTTGATTTGCATAAAAGATTACTGAGTTAATTGAAAATCACCACATTTAGAAAAATACCCCCATCTCCAAGTTGCTTGAAAGAAATAAGTGGTTTTTCCGATAGGAAAGATAAACTAAATCTTTATATATTTCCTAAATACGAAGATTTTAAATTTACTTTGCCGTTTAACTTTGGGAGGTTCTATCGCTGCGGTGGTTGCGTTCAATCGAAGTGATTGTTGCGTGAACTCATATTTCTGAAACTTCCCATCACTTACTTTTTTTCTTGGACGATTGTAACTGCTTCAACAATCGCTCTTCTTTGACAATACTGTATAAAATCAACACGATAATCCCTCCTATGGAAACAGCTCCTGAAACCTGAATATAGGTATAAAATCCCTGTGAAAAATATTCTTTAAAATAGGGCAATAGCAATGTATAACCTATGATATACGTAATGATACAAACAGGCGTGATCAGATAGTTGATAACCCGTCGAATGCCATAATACTTTTTAAGATAGGCATGATAAGAGTTGTGATCCATAGCAATTAATCGGCTTTCTTTTCGATAGATTGAAAGTAATTCAATGATCACTCTCAATACCAAACTTGAAATCATCAGTAAGAGCCCTAGATTAAAGCTATTCCATTGATTGAAAGCGTATAAAAAAGCATACACGCTCAATATGACTACCGTAAGCATCAACACTAGGATGCTGATGTATTGCCCTTTTCGTTGTTTTTTAGCCTTTAACAGGATATCGTCGGGAGTAAATGAGGGCATTTTTCCCCCTTGTTGATTCCACAATTCTTGTAATTTATCAGATTCCATGTTTGATACAGTTGAGTAATGATTTTCGAATTCGGCTCAATCGGGTTCGCAAGGTTCCATGCGCCAGCCCCACACTTGCCGCGATGGTTTCTTGAGGGATATTTTCAAGCTCCATTAGAATCAGCGTTCTGTTTTGCTCGCTCAATTGACTTATACAGCTATACATTTTTTCTATAGTTTCTCCCTCATCATTGACTGGCTCTTCAGTGATGGATTCCGTCAATAGCTCTTCTTTGACGATCACCTGCTTTTTAATCTTCCGAATATCTCCCAAACAAATATTGGTAGCAATTCTATAAATCCATGTGTCTATAGAAGAGTCTCCTCTGAATGCATTTCTATGATTCCATACTTTGATAAATGTCTCTTGCAGCCATTCATTGGCAAGATCCAAATCACCAGAGGAATAGCCTAAGCATAATCGGTGGACTTTAGGTGCATAGGCATGGTAAAGCTGGTTAAAGTCCTGTTCAGTCATTTCTTTGATGCTAAAATCTGCTGGATTTGCTCCATAAACCAATCGGGTTTATCTAACATCACAAAATGCGCACTATCTTCTGCGATCACAAGACTATAATCATTTAAATTAGCGTATTGACCGGTATAGGTTTGTCTGACCATGGCCTCGCCGTATGGATTGGTAGCTGCGATAATCGTAACGGGAATCGAAATAGCTTTCAACCCTTCTCTCATATCCAATTTCAGGTAATCGGTATACCCATAAACATACGTTTCTCTGTCAGCTTCTAACATCCAAGTATGTATCCGCTTTTGCTCGGCTTCCTTGATACTCATCCCCTTAGACATAAACGTGGCCATTTGTTCAAATGCTGCATCAGTCATGTCCAACTGCTGCTTGTTGTAGGGACTCTCATAGGCTAAGTTATCAGGATTAAAGTCGGGAAACATTAATGCTCCGGCAGCTGGCAGGGCATCCACCAAAACAAGTTGAGCGAGGCTCAAATCACTTTGGGTCGCAAGCCAAGTGGCCACAGTTCCTCCCAAGCTATGCCCAATGATGGTAGCCCCTTGCAGGTCTTTGGATACAATATAATCCTTAATGGCTTCATTTACCTGTGGAAGCCATGGAAAACCAATAGGCTCCTTTCCTCCAAATCCTGCCAAGGTAA
This sequence comes from Mongoliitalea daihaiensis, assembly GCF_021596945.1. Lineage (NCBI taxonomy): Bacteria > Pseudomonadati > Bacteroidota > Cytophagia > Cytophagales > Cyclobacteriaceae > Mongoliitalea > Mongoliitalea daihaiensis. The sequence continues at coordinate 67,212 of NZ_CP063779.1, forward strand.
TGACATGGCATTCATAGGTGCTTTCCAATGCCTTGACAACTGGCTCCCAAACCTCTCCCGGTACGGTAAATCCAGGGATAAAAAGAATTGGATGCCCTTTTCCTGAAACCTCCACATGTATGGCTTGTCCATAAAGATTGGCATGCATGGAGAAATGAATGATTAATGCAATGAATGTTACTGCGATCTTTTTCATGGCTTTTAACGTTTGTTTTGCCTTTAGATGCAGAAAATCCAAAATGTTACATGGGATTGAAAAGTTTTTTCGAAGGATCATCCTTCCTGGTAGGCACAATAAAAATTAAAAGGCAACCAATCAGCTGATAAAAATGATGCTAGAGCTGACTGGATCAGTACGTTTGTATGTTGATGGTTTACTATTGTAATTGTTGCTTGAAGCCGCTTATTACCGGTACCCTCTTTTCAACTTTTGACCTCAAAATTTAACTGCCTTCCTTCCTTTAATGCTTTTTTATCTATATTAGAGCCAACAGCCATCCCAATTACCATCCCGATGGGTAATCCAATCCCTAAAAGCCCAATATTTCCCAGACTTAAACCAATCGATACTCCCATAGGCAATCCAAATGTAGTCATCCCGAGAACTAACCATAAATTACGGTAATAATTGATAGGAACTACTTTCATCTCTTTTTCGAGTTGCTTTAGAATGAGGTTTTGCTCCTGTTTGATCAGCTTTTTCAATTGTTTGCTCTCAGTTGTTGAAGCATTGATTTTATCTACACTAAGGTTTATTAAGCTTATTAGATTTTCAGTTAAATCTCTAGTTTTTAGCTCCTTAAGAAGTTCTGAAAATTGTGCGAAAACTATTGCAACCTTATCTTCAGACAAATTATTCGACAGACTATCTAAATCTTTAAGTTTCATGAATAGTTCCTTTGTTATGGCTTATGTTTTAAAGGTACGAAACTTTCTATTTGCTAGGAAGCGCTCGCTGTATATAAAGTGAAATTACCCTTTTTATGCAATAATCTTTTCTTATTTTCCTTAATTTCTTCAAGCTCAATTTTGAGAGTCTGACTGCCATAATTGACATAATTCATTTTCACAAACCCCATTTCTTCACTAACCATAGAAATACTTGCGTATTTTTCCCCCCTATTGCCACATACGCGCAGCTATTCACGTTATTCTACTATTTTTTTCAATTTTTTTGCTGACTTTTTATTGTAACCTTTGATGATTTCGGTCAATTGACCCTCTTCATTGATGACATAGAACATTGGCCACATGGTTCTATTCAAGTAAGTTGATGCAAATCCATATTCATCCCATAGGTTTGTCCAAGTGATTTTTTCTTTATTGTCTTGATATGCATTAAGCCACGTTTCTTTGGTTGGATCTTCCCAAATTGTAATCAGTTCTATATTATCATTATTCATTTCAGAGAGTTGTTCAAGAATGTCAATACTGGCAATAGAAAATACGCATCCCGAGGAAAATAGGCTGATAATTCTTTTGTTAGTATTCCCATTTATGACTGAAACTTGTTTTCCCTCCTTATTTGGTAATTTAAAGTCTTCAACTTTTTGGCCTTTCTTTAATGCCTTACGATTTTTTGCAGACAAATAATTTTCAATTCTCTTGTAATAAATAGTCTGTTTATTTTCTTCGCTGACTTCTTGAGAAAATATTTTCAAGTCTGAAATTGACATATTTTCTTTATTCATTTCAGCAAAATACAAACTAGGTATACTGTTAGGATTTTTCAGTATGAACTCGATTTGTGATTTCCCTTCTAAAGTCTCTATATGTTCGGAAATGGATTGAAATGGCGAAAAATCAAGAACTTCGAAAGATTTATCAACCCAATCTAACGTTAAGTTAAGACTATCACCTTCAAACCAAATCAACGGGGTCTGCTTTTCTATTTTACCACGTTTTGAAATTTTCGCAAGGTACACAAAGGAAGGCGTTTGCGGAATATTTCCGTTAACCGAAAAAGTCCCATTTTCTACTACTTTTAATGGTAAAAGAAACCCGTCTAATCCTAAATAGATTAACTCTGCAGAATTAAAATTTTTAATTTCCCCACTGAAATTCACATTTTTTTGAGCCTTAGCATGAAATAGTACGGAACACAAGGTTAGTATTAAAAGAACTTTCTTCATTTTGCCTGTGGTTTTTTTACTTCTAAACATAATTTCCCTGTCCTCAATGCCAAAACGCATGTTTTTGGGGAATGTTTCCCTGTAGTATAACGGAAACATTTTTTTAAAGCTACTCATTCATACCAACTAAACAAATACCCAAAATAAGGTATTTTAAATCTCTTATTCCCCTTCCTTATAAAAAACTCAGTCCCGAATCTTTACAGTTCAGTCAGCTAATCCTACACCTCAGTCAGCTTTTTTTTCCTAGCCCTCTCCTAGCCCCCACCTTTGGGATAAATCACAAAGAAATGAAAGCTTACCAACTATTACTATTCCTACTTTTCTCTCAAGCTGCATGGGCACAGACGACCATCCGCGGAACAGTCCAAGACCAGCGAGGAGAAACCATCCCAGGCGTAAATATTTTCGTCAAAGGAACGTACGTAGGCACTAGCTCGGAACTGAATGGAAGTTATGTGTTAGTTTTTGAGGAGTTAGGAGATTTTGTACTGGTATTTCAGGCTCTAGGGTTCAGAACTCAAGAAATACCAGTTCAACAAAGACAAGAACCACTAGAAATTTCCATCACCCTCAAAGAAGCCATCAATGAAATGACTGCAGTCACCATCACAGCGGGGGCTTTGGAAGCTTCGGATGAGAAAAGGGCAGTAGTGCTCCGCCCCTTGGATATCGTCACAGTTCCCGCCGCCATGGGGGATATCATCGGGGCATTTCAGACACTTCCGGGAACTGCCACTGTGGGTAATGATGGACGCTTATTTGTACGTGGTGGGGATGCCAGCGAAACGGCCATTTTCATCGATGGCCTTCAAGTGGGCAATGCTTTTGGCACCACTGCTAGCAATGTGCCTACACGCACCCGCTTCAATCCCAACCTCTTCAAAGGATCTTTTTTCAGCACAGGGGGATACTCTGCCGAGTTTGGCAATGCCCTATCCTCTGCCCTCTCACTTAATTCGGTGGATATGCCTCTGAGAAGTCAGGGGGATATCAGCATCATGGGAATAGGCGGGGGAATCAATCAAACCCTAGTAGGCACCAACAACAGCCTAAATGCCGGGGCCAACTATACCAACCTAGGCCCCTATCAAAACATGGTCCGACAAAACTTCGATTGGGAACAAGCACCTGCGAGTTGGGATGCGGAAATTCTCGGTAGGCAAAAATTAGGGAGCAACACCCTGCTCAAAGCATATGCCCGCACCGAACGGGGCAGCATGAAAATCTGGCAAGCCCAACCCGGCATACCGCAGGAGCGCGGCATCCTATTAGGCGTAGACAACCGATATTCCTTTGCACAGGTGTCTGCTAAGCATACAGGAAAAAAAGACTGGAGTATGTACGGGGGGATGTCTTTCTCCACCAATAGCGACTTCCTTACGGTAGATCAATTAAGTATCCGCAATACGAACCGGGTTTTTCACGCCAAAGGAGTAGCCATCAAAGAGTTCTCTGATAGGTTTTCTTTAAAATCTGGACTGGAGCATTTCAGGTTTGAGTACAGGGAAGCCCTGCCTGATGAAGGATTGGAAAGAAGTTTTGAGGATCAACAACTAGCGCTTTTCTCGGAAGCGGACCTGTACCTCAGCAATCGCCTGATTTTTCGGACAGGCCTACGAGCTGGCTACAGTGCGCTTGCCTCCCAAACATGGGTTGATCCTAGGGTATCCTTTGCTTATAAATTTGAGCACGAAGGCCAATTATCCTTAGCCGCGGGAAAATACAGCCAAATGCCCGTAGAAGAAATCCGGGTGAACCAACCTACCCTGCAAAATACCGAGGCTATCCACTACATTCTGAACTACTTTTTGACCAAAAATGGGCGGACCATCCGAGCGGAGAGTTTTTACAAAAACTATGATGGACTCGTGACCTACGAGGGCCGAAGATTTGCTTACCAAGCTATTCAACAGCAAGGAGCTGGTTTTGCACGGGGATTTGACCTCTTCTTCCGGGACCAACAAACTTTTGAAAACACAGACTACTGGGTCACCTACAGCTTTGTAGACAGCAAACGGCAATTTTCCACATTCCAATCTCAGGTGCAACCAGGTTTTGCTCCTAAGCACTCGCTGGCTGTGGTTATCAAGCATTTCATTCCCGCTTTGAAATCTCAAGTAGGCACCTCTTGGAGCATGAATGATGGCTATACCTATACAGACCCCAATCTTCCTGGGGAAATGAATAGCAAAACTCGGGGATTTCAAGACCTGAGTCTGAGTTGGAGTTACCTCCCCAAGCCGCATTTGATCATCCATTTAGCTTGTTCCAATGTCCAAGGGAGAGATAATATTTTCGGATACAATTTCAGTCCAACACCAAATGAGGCTGGCCAATTTGATCAGCTCCCCATCAGACAAACAGCCCCTAGATTCCTATTTCTAGGCATATTTATCACCCTTAGTAAAGATAAATCAGCAAATCAATTAAATAACTTATAATCTAAACACCTATGAAAACGTACCTTTCCCTTTCCGCCATCCTCATGATCTTCACATGGAATCTAAGCTTTGGCAATCCCCTCAATGACGCATACCTACAAGCCATGTCCACCGAAATCTCCAAGCTCTACCAAGCAGCTTCCGTAGAAGAGTTACAGAAATCAGCCAATGCTTTTCAGCGAATTTCTACCATGAATCCTTCGGAATGGTTGCCTGACTACTATGCCGCGTGGGCATATGCCAACATGGGTTTCCGCAGCCAAGGAAGCGCACAGGACAAAGACAATTACTTTGCTCAAGCCAAGAAATTAGCCGATAAAGCGGCTCAAGTATCTCCCAATAACTCCGAAATCGTAGCCATGCAAGGATACATTACCATGGGAGAATTATCGGTAGACCCTGGCAGCCGTGGGCAGCATTTATCGCCTGTGGCCATGCAGACATTTGGCAAAGCAATCAATCTCAACCGCACGAACCCCCGTGCGATATTGCTGATGGCTCAGATGGAATATGGCATGGCTCAGTTTTTTGGACAAGGACCAGAAAAGGCCTGTGGGTTGATCCTTTCGAGCCTTGAATTATTCAAAAAAGAAGCAGCCACAGTGAAAAACAACAGCATTGAGCCTCTATGGGGAGAAGACTATGCCAAAGGACTTTATCAAGAATTATGTGGAAACTGAAAAAAACACTACCTTGATTAGTTGTAGCCCTGCACGAATATGAATAAAAATTTCTTTGCCAACGCCACAATCTTCAATAGCTTCGGGAAGTTTATAGGTTTAAACTTCCTGATTGCTACTGTCTTGATGATCATTCAATGTCCTTCGTGTTTCCTAAGCTGGGAAGGCCTTTGGAGTTTGAGATTTGACTACATCTTTTCATTTTTGATGTCAGCGTCCATCAGCTTGGGTGGTTTTAAAGTAGAGGAGTTCTATGACAAAAGAATATCCTGGATAGCAGCACCTGTAAAGCGCCTTTTACTCACCACAAGCACGTATTTGCTATACACATTCATCATCAGCTTTGTGCTGATATCGGGATATGTGCTGACCACGGTCGAAGGAGTACATCTGGGAAATATGAATTGGTATCGCATACTGAACAGTACCCTGTCCACCATTGTCATCGCAGTCATCATCATTACAATTTTTATTGCTCGCTCCTGGCTGTATGAATGGAGGCACGCCGCATTAGAGGCAGAGCGGCTAAAAACGGAAAGTATCTCCTCCCAGTTTCAATCCCTCAAAGACCAACTCAACCCACACTTTCTATTCAATTCCTTGAATGTACTTTCCAATTTGGTCTATGAAAGTCCCGATAAATCCGCTGCATTTATTCAGCAGTTGGCAAAAATCTATCGCTATGTACTCGATATTCAAGAGGAAGAGTTGGTGCTAGTAGCAAGAGAATTGGAATTTGCCAACAGTTTCTTAAGCCTCCAAAAAATCCGACTAGAAGCTAATTTCACCTACAAAATCGACATTCCGACTATTCCTCCAGCATACATCCCCCCATTATCCTTGCAATTGTTGCTGGAAAATGCGTTGAAACACAACATTTCTTCCCAAGAACAGCCGTTGAATATTCACATTACCCTAGCAAACGACTCCTTGGTTATCAGCAATAACTTGCAACTGAAACACTCAGCGGACATCCGCTCAACAGGAATCGGTCTGCGTAATATTGAAAAACGCTATCAGCTCTTGAGCAATAAAAAGCCACAAATCATGCAGACAGCTAAGGAATTTACAGTCACCTTACCGCTGCTTCGAATATCCGCCTTATGAAATCAAGCATGCTGAGGCCGTCAATCGCTGGAAAGACTATCAGCCATGCAAGATTCTATCTGACCATTAAAAATAAATTGATAGCTAGATGAACATCCTTATTATAGAAGATGAAGCCCCTGCTGCCAAGCGACTGGAAAAACTCGTGTTGGAACTAGCCCCATTGGCGAGTATTCAAGGGCGTTTGGATACGATTAAACGTGCAGTGGCTTATTTACAGACACAACCCCCAATAGACTTGGTCTTCTGTGACATTCAATTGGCCGATGGCTTGAGTTTTGAGATTTTCAAGCAAGTCTCCTTGGACTGCCCATTGATTTTTACCACGGCATTTGATCAGTATGCCATACAAGCATTCAAAGTAAATGCCATTGACTACCTGCTCAAACCAATCGATCCACAAGAGTTAGCCACAGCTTTGGACAAATACCATAAACTCCAACTGAAGCCCACCATGGACTTTTCACACCTGCAGCAGCTGATCCAACAATCTCAAAAGACTTATAAATCACGATTTATGGTGAAAGTTGGTGAAAAAATCAGTGCCATACAGCTTACGGATATCCAATACTTTTTCAGTGAAGAGCGCATCACATTTGCAGTTACATCCTCCGGCAAACGCTTTATTTTGGATTATACCTTGGAGCAATTGGAAAACCAACTCAACCCAGATGACTTCTTTCGACTGAATAGAAAATATTTGGCAAGCATAGCATCAGTTGAGGAAATCATCAGCTATTCCAATAGCCGGTTAAAAATCAAACTCAAGGATTGTTCCGATCAGGATATTTTGGTCAGCAGGGAACGAGTGATGGAATTTAAAACCTGGCTGGATTCGTAAATTGCTGATTTGGAACGAACATGTAGATTTCTCAAAAATTTACACGATAGAAGACACCAAACTGAGCATTCTCAACACAATATTCATTGCATTGGTGATCTTTTATGTTTATCCACTGCGGTTTTTAACTCTTTTCCTAACCAATCTGATTTTCCAAACAGATATTGAAGTCAGTATTCAAGGTGAACAGGTTCCTTACTTGATGATTTATTATGGTTTTGTGGCTTTTGCTTTGTACTTCATTTTATTCCTTTTTTACCAAAGAGCTTATCAGATTAAGGAGCATCTCCAATTAAACGCTTATGAAGTTTTTTTCACCCAATCACAAAAGCAACGGTTATTGATCATGTTTATCGTACCCTTGATTTCCATCATCATCACGGTAGCCCTTTTCAAATTTTCATTTGTCTGGGCCTCTTTTTTGGGAGGAGTAACCTACATTGCATACACACCTCTGATCCTGTGGTGGCACTCGAAATTCACCAAAGAAGCGAAGCAATTTTTAGAGGAATAATTTCGTCAAATTACGTGTAAGATGTTTTTTTTAGCAAAAAAAGACCTTGGAATACTTTTAAAAAAATTTCGATCCTAAATTTTTAATTTTTTAGGAAAAAATATTTTTTAGTCAAAATTAAAATCCTAGATTTCTGCAAAATTATACCATATGAAATCATCTTTACTTCTCTCAGTCCTTGCATTTGGACTTTTATTTACACTTGGGAATGTGTATGGCCAAGATGCTTACAATGCCAATCCTGAAAAAGCGCAAGTTTACTTTATGCGGGTAAACGGTACTGGTGCTTTGATCAACTTCAAATACTTTCATAATGATCAGTATTTAGGTAAGTTTTCAGGCCCCAATTACTTTGTCTATGAAGTTGATCCAGGAACTCATTTGTTTTGGGTAACTTCTGAGAATAGAGATTTTATTGAGGCTGAATTGGAAGCAGGTAAAACCTACTTTATTGAGGTGCGTCCAACCATTGGCGCTGTAAAAGCTGCTGTAAAAGTCCTCCCTATTGATCCATCAGATGAAAAGCGAATGAAGTTGGTCAATAAGATGATTGCCAAGAAAGCACCAGTCTCATTTGATCCAAACAAAGTGGAGGAGGATAAAAAAGAGATGGATTTTTATATCCAAAATGGCCTGGAAAAATACAACAGCGATAAAGCAAAGGGGAAGGCCATTGCTCAATTAAATCAATCACACGCAAAAAATTAAGCTGATCTTCACGATGAAAAAATATATTTTAATGATTGCTTTGGGCATTTTCCTATTCCATGCACAAGCATCCTTTGCTCAAAATGAAGTTCAAACTTCCAGTGAAAAATACGGCAGCTCCAAACAAGGTAGTACATCGGTAGGTGCTGGTATAGGGCTACTGTATGGAGGTTTCGGTTCCCGCTTAACCTATCATCCTGTTGACCAATTGGGGCTATTCCTTGGCCTAGGCTATAACGTTGTCAATTTAGGTTATAATGCAGGTTTTATGTACTCCTTTCCAAGTACGAAGCAAGCAGAGTTCTTTGTCACCGGAATGTATGGCTACAACGGTGTGATTCGCGTAACAGGAGTTGGAGGCTTTGAAGATAGTTACAATGGCGTAAGTGCCGGTGCAGGTGTGCGGTTGAACTCCAATCGTAAACGTGGGCAATACTGGGATTTTGGTTTGTTGGTACCTTTCAGGAGCAATGAATTTTCGGAAGATTACCGATTTGCTCAAAGCATTTCAGACATCCAAAACTTGCCTCCTGTTCTGTTTTTTGTGGGATTTCACATCCCACTTAACTCGAATTAAAAAAAATTAAGACTTCGATTAACTTTTTTTAGGAAAGCTATTTTCATTATTCTGAGTGTTTTGATGAAATTTATCTTATTAACTATTGAAAAGATGATAGCTCAACCAACGATTACCCAAGAACAAAAAATTAACCAAGTTTATAGCTATGGAATTCACCAAAGTTATAAACTTGGTTTTGAAAAGAGCCTAAAAGCCTGGAATAGCCTTCAAAAAAGAAGAAAGTCAGTCCAGGAGAAATAATGTTATTTCAGAAGGTTCAATGCCTCTTTGCGTACCTCCTCGCTAGGATCATTGATTGCAATACTGGATATAACCGACTGATTGGTCACTTTCCTTACTGCTTGCCTCCGAACATCGGCATTTCTATCTTGCAGTGCTACGGTAGCCAAGGTAGATTGGTTGGAGAGTTTTTGTACTGCTAATTTCCGTACTTCTTGATCTTTGTCCTGCAAAGCTGCTGTTGATATTACCGATTCATTGGATAGTTTGCGCAATGCCATTTTGCGGATATCTGCATCTCGATCTTGGAGACAGACCGTAGCAAGCACTGACTCATTGGTAGTTAGTTCCACCGCCAATTTTCTCACATCATCATTGCGGTCATTCAAGGCTACTGAAGCCATGACGGATGCATCTGTGATTTTTCGTAAAGCGAGTTTCCGTACATCGGCATCTTTGTCATTGAGGGCAACCGAAGAGAGGGCTGATTCATTTTCCAAACGCTCGACTGCCATTTTTCGCACTTCATGATTTTTATCATTGAGTGCCACAGCTGCCAAGACAGCATCATTGGTCAGTCTTCTCAAGGCTGCCATGCGGACATTAGCATCGGTATCATGCAAGGCTACAGCCGCAAGTACAGATTGGTTAGTCACCTGGTCAACAGCCATCAACCGTACTTCAGGGCTTTTATCATCCATGGCAACCTTAGATAATACGGCCTCATGGGCACCCATTGTCGCCTCTTCCGATGGATCAAAGGCATAAATCTTCACCGGCTTGGCATTCATACACGAAGCCATCACCAAAACACACAAAATATAAATGGGTATATTTTTCATAAAACAAGTGTTAATACTAAAGAAATACTCATAATTGAAATAAACGCAAAGGTCATTCGGCGTGTTTCAATAGCCTCAAAAATTTTGGGTTTATGGGATAATTTAAAATCGGGTGCACCTACACCGCCAGGAATCAATTGGCCTACTGACTCTACGCTGGATTACCCAGTAGCTGGCTTGTAGGGGTACTTAGCTTGAATAATTGCTCCTGTGGTTTCGATAGCTATCGGGATGAGCGAGGGGTCTGGTTGCAGGGTGGCCCCGACGACTCGAAATGAAAAAAGCCAAGCTTTCGCTTGGCTTTTTGAATGCAGGGAAATTGGGATTCGAACCCTTGGATTAAGCCATTGACTGTCAATATTTTATTCCCCTATATATTTAGAGGTCTCGATTTTTCCCCAGGGATTTTTTTCGGAAAATTGTAATGAACGGTAAAAGTGAGGATTCGAACCCTTGGTACCAACAGTTATTTTTTAAATTCCATGAAGGAAAAACTTCTTTAGAATCTTTCCTTTACCCCGACCAAAAAGGAATCCATTAAAGATAATGTATATTCTACAGGCTCGCTCAGCTTTACTGCCCAGTTTTTTGCAATGACTGAATCAAATCCTTGAGACAAATTATCTTCCAGTACCATAAATATCCTGTCACGTACCTTTTCTGACTTCATTAAAATAGAAGAAGATTCTCTTCCTAATATCCTGGCTGCCACCAAACGCTGACTCTTTTCCCCGTCTTCTCCTAAATTCTCAAGCAAATCAAAGTGGTTGTCCAAAATATAATCCCACATGATCATGTAATATTTCGATATGATTAAAAGAATATCTCCCAGATCATTTTCTCTTTCCTCAGGTCTATCGGACCATGCAATTAATTTCAAAATAATAAGCCCATGTAAGGTTGGAATATTCACCAAAACATCATCAATATGGACATATGTTGGCTCGGACATTACTTCAGTTAATCCAAGCACATGAAGGTCTGTATGTCGTTGATTAAAGTCAGCAGTATAATTCTCCTCAATTTGACCAAAAGGTAAAATATCTACAACAACGTCAAATCCGTTATGCAGGAAAGTCCATGGAGCAGAAACCTTAGTAAATCCTTTCTCTTCCAATTCTTTAGTGAACGCTTCATAATCAGACTTTGAGCTAATCATGATTGCAAAATCAATATCTTTTGTACCACGAGCAGGCTTTACCCCGTCTTTAAGAAGTTCTAATGCTATTGCAGTTGCACCAATCAAGTAATAGGGAATTCCCCTTTTCTTGAATGTGTCGTCCAGCAAGTCAAATACTTCTTTAAAATAGGTGATACCAAGTTCTTTATAACTCTTTGATGTATCTGTCATAGATTAATTGGGCTGTATCGAGGCTTCTTTTATCTCCATTAATAAGTAAATCAGCATATACCAAAAGTGGCGGTGCAACACCCAACTGCTGATTATCAAATTTCCAAAAGGTATCATAAACCTCTATTTCACCTTTCAAATCAGGCATTAGTCTCGTCTGTTTAATGAAATCGTTTTTATTGAGATCTGTGAACAAAATAAACTTTTCAGGTCTAAGGTATTCAGTTAATATATCTGCACCGGGTTCTCCTCCCCAAGTGGTTTGATCTGTAGGGAGTTTGATCTCTTTCCAATTTTTGTCTTTGGGCAGCCCGTACTTGCCTTTTAATAATGTTGGCTTTAAGGTTGTTTTATAAGCATTCACCCACTGAGTAATGGCTTCCTCCTTATTTACCCAATCATGTCCAAGTTTACCTTTACTAACCAAGAGACCGGCTGCTTTAAGCCCTTTAAATACTAAAGGCATATTCCCCAGTGCTACTCCGACTATTTCGGCAAGATTCCGTTGATTTGTGTTTAAATTTCTATCATCTAACAGTAAATGAAAAAATACTTTCAATCCAGTCTTTGTAAACGCCCTATTGCCTTCTTCTTCATCCCCCCTTATTGTTTGGAATTTATCTATCCATATAAAGTGATTTTTTGTCTTTACATAAGCGTTCCCATTTGCTTCCAAATAATTAACCCCCATCTCTCTTAGCAGGTCCCTGTATTTTGGATAAATTCGGTAAGCAACCAAAATAAAGTTTGGGTTTTCTTCATTCATCTTTTGAATAGTTCTTAGCGCATGTTCTCGTACCTCTTGCTTTACCTCGACTTCCATCTTGAGATTTCCTTCCGAGACTCCCAAATTTAAGCACCACCCACTTTTCATATCTCCATGATATTCCCAGTTAGCCTTACTATTAAGTAGTGGCCCTATGGCATGAACTGCTTGATTCAAAATTTCTTCCTCTTTCATGTTCACAAATATAACTTGTTCACGTGACGTGAACAAATAAAAAAAATGAACAACAAAAATTAATCCGATTCAACTCTATAAGAAAAATTGAACACACAGCTCCTGGAAAGTGAAGCTACCAAAGGAGATTAAATTAGGAAGAAATCAATTATTGGTTCGGAAGAAAATAAAAAAACAATTCATAAGAAATCTGTCCTGAGTTCGTAAGAAAAGAGATGCAGTTCGTAAGAAACCTATTTTGAGTTCGTAAGAAATGTAAATCAGTTCGTAATAAAAAACAACTAAGGTTCGGATGAAATGCAATTCCATTTCGGAGAAAATAGTCAACATCCCTACTTTCAGTTCGGAGAAAAACAAGCCAACGTTTTCAGGAAATCAACTATCCCGCTAAAGAAACAGTCAAAAAGTTCGGAGAAAGGTTCGGAGAAAAGTTCGGAGAAAATCAGAACGAGGGTAATTTTTTGCTTTTTTTACCCTTGTTCTTATCTCAAGAGTAAATATTACCCTTGAGCGCTTCAACATTCATCAAGCTAAACTATATTGAAATACATATAAAATTAGCATCGAATCATTCATTATATTTATTTACATATAATTAATGATAGTTGACTCATAGTGTATTCAAAAGCATAAAATGAAAAAGCTGGCAGCCTTTGTTAAAGAAAAAAGAAAGGAAACAGGAAGGACTCAAGAGGAGTTTCCTGACCGCTGTGGCTTGGCCTTAACCGTGATCAAAAAGATCGAACAAGGGAAAAACAACCTTAACCTGGATAAAGTCAACTTGGTGCTCCAAATGTTCGGGCATGAGCTTGCTCCTTTGAACAGTGGACCATGGAATGATGAGACAAGCAAGTCGAATGAATCTTCAGGCGATTAATAAAATTCAACATGAAGGCCCACCAATGGATCCAACAGTCTTTTCTTTCTGAGGAAATGCAGGAAGCTTATCTGGGGTTGATGGAGGAGTGGTATGGGAGGATTGGGGGTTAGAAAATAGATCAAACAAAACTACCATGGGAATTGCGAAGTACCTTAAAGCAGGAAAGATTCAAATCAATAGTAATGAACAGCAAATTGAAATTGCTGATAAACAACTTATTCTTCCCTTCGATAGATTAAAGGAGTCAGATTGGGGATATGTATATGAAAAATATGTTGGCCAGGTATTAGAAGAAGAAGGGTTTCTTGTAAGTTATCATGGACTTGAAAAAGGATGGTTAGATAGTGGACTTGACTTGATAGCCACCAAAGATGACCAAACTTATTTTATTCAATGTAAGTATACCCGAGCCAAGATAACAAAGAGCAGAATAGAATGGATACTTTACAAATCCTCAAGAATGCTACTGGAAAAATACAAAGAGCAAAATAAAAAATTGTTTTTTATGCTTGTGGTCAACAATACGGATGAAAACTTCACAAGAAGAAAGCCTAGAAACTTTAACTCAAATTTCCCAGAAACATCCAAAGTTGTCTATCCAGTTCTCCAATATTTTCTAGACCATAAGTATACTCAAGATAGGGTGAAACTTGTTTTTAGAGAGATACCCATGATCAGGAATTGAAAAACTTGGATATTTCAGACCATTAACTGAGATTGAAGGATAAATACGACAACATATCCCAGCAGCAGGAAAATATAAACATATCCCCTAAAATTCAATGGCTATATGACTTAAAACTCTATTTTAGATTTAAATAACTAAAATAAATCTATACTTGAAAAAAGCTGACAGCTATCGCGACTACTCGGGGATGAAAGGAGATTTAGCTGTGGGGATTGGGATGTTAGATTTTAGAAGGCAGATTTTAGATTTGGTTTGTAAATAGTTGATTGGAGAATAGTTGAATAAGTGGTTGGTGATTAGTTATTTGTTTGAGAGAGGTGTGTTTTTAATCCATTGAATTTCAGTGTTTTTATACATTCTGCGAGAGACTTTTGGGTTGTTGATGGGTGGCATTGAGCTTGTCGAAGCATCGGCTACTCTGACGGGGTTGTCTTTGGGAGTGGCATCTTCAAAATTGGATAAGATCACTTGAAACCAGTCTATTCCTAGGATCTGATTCATGGAAATTTGTTAGTAGTCATAAATTCCTCCCCCGCCGGACATGCAATTACAACTAAATTTACTAATTTTAAAGGGAATGAAAAACCGTTGAATGAAGAAAAATGAGTGACTTTTTTCACAGGTTGCCGTTATCAAATAAAACTAAAAAGATAATAATTGAACATGAAAATATTTTTAGAAGACGTTTTTAAAACATCAGGAACACCAACATATACTTTTGTTAAGCCAATTGAATATACAAAACTCCTTGTTTCTTTGCGAACAAAAGGAAGAGGACTTGTAATTGAAGGACCATCAGGTATTGGGAAAACAACAAGTATAAATAAAGCCATCGATGAAATTGGACTCAACGCAGCAGTGACATCTCTTTCAGCAAGAAAAAAGGAAGATGTTGATTTGATTCAAATACTTCCTGAGTTTAATAATTTTGGAATTGCGATAATTGACGACTTTCACGTACTTCCGAACGACATCAAACAATCGTTATCAGATTATATGAAAACTCTAGCTGATGAGGATTCAATCTCCTCAAAACTAATTCTAATTGGAATTAATAAAGCGGGAGATTCATTAGTCTCATTTTCTCCAGATTTAAATAATAGAATTGACACCATTAGATTTGAAGCTAATCCAGAGGAAAAAATTGAAGAAATGCTCACTTTAGGTGAACAAGCTCTTAATGTTAAGCTAAATATTAAATCAGAAATAGTTAATGAATCCAAAGGCAGTTTTCATATAGCACAATTATTGGCTAAAGAAACTTGTATTAGTTGCGAGATTATTGACAATGAATCGGATAAACCTCAAACAGACACGAGCCTAGAGACTATTAAAGCAAAAGTTAATCACGAACTTGGGAGATTATTTTATCCGAAAGCAAGAGCATTTGCAATTGGTTCGAAATTAAGAAAGGAAGGACGAGCACCATATCTTCATTTGTTGAATTGGCTGGCAAATAGTCCAGATTGGTCTATTCAAATTGATGAGCTTCTTAATCAACATCCGAACATGAAATTAAGTATCAATCAGGTTGTTGAAAAAGGTTTCCTGAAAAAACTCATTGAAGATAATTCTCTACTTCAGGACGTAATACACTATGATGACCAATCTAATGTTCTAACTATCGAAGACCCGAAATTTTTGTTTTTCATTCGAAATATTCTATGGAATAAATTTGCTGAACAAATTGGATTCATTGGGATTGAATTCACTAAACCATACGATTTTGCTCTTTCATTTGCTGGCGAGAACAGAACCCTAGCGGAGAATTTATTTACAAAGCTACTTGAAAGAGAGATTTCTGTGTTTTATGATAAGAATGAACAACATAGAATTTTAGCATCTAACGTTGAAGACTATTTGGCTCCTATTTATAATTCAGAAGCTGAATTTGTCATTGTTCTGCTTAGCAAGGACTATCCAAAAAAAATCTGGACAAAATTTGAATCAGATCAATTTAAACAAAGATTTGGTGACAACGCAATAATTCCAATTTGGTTTTCTGACACAGATACTAGCCTTTTTGACGAAACTAGAAAATATGGAGGACTATCTTTCAATGTTGAAAATGACTTAGGTAGTGAAGCGGAAAATATTGTAACAATTGTTTCAAAAAAACTAGAAGAGAAAAGAAAAGAAAAAAGTTCAGCTAGTAAGATATAAGGGCTAAACCGAATTGGAGCAAAACGGTATTTCGAGATTTAACAGAATTGAACAAAATAGTACAGATTTGTGTAATAGTTTTATATAAAAACACGTACTTTGTTTACAGGTAAGCTTTATACTTGCCCTGAGTAAAGAGTAAAATTGTAATCCTTTGACACAGTTTGATTTTATCAAAGATATTGCCCGATTTGGTCTGGAAAATGATCAGGAGAAACTGAAGTTTTCACTTCAGGAGATGATAGATCATGCCAGAAAAACAAAGAAAACCAATTTGGCTATCCAATTACAATCTATTCTGAAAGAAGCAATACGTGTACACTCTACTGGATCTGCTTCAAAAGTTAGCTCGGGAATTAGATTTGATAAGCCTTCCCAAAACAAAGTAGATGATTTAATTCTTGAACAGATTACTTCTGATTACCGCATATCAGACCTTATTTGTAAACCAAGAATTAAGGAATCTCTGAATCATTTTATACTGGAACATCGAAAAAAATCCCTTTTAGAAGCTTTAGACCTTCCCATTGCCCATAAAATATTATTTCACGGCCCTTCTGGTTGCGGTAAGACTCTTGCCTCCTACATTATCGCCGGTGAATTGGAAAAGATGCTCATGGTGGTCAACCTTGGTGCTATTGTTTCTTCAAAACTTGGTGAAACAAGCAAGAATTTAGCTAAGGTTTTCAAAATGGCAGCTGCTGGGGATTGTATATTATTTTTAGATGAGTTTGATTCTTTGGGGAAAGTGAGAGATTATAGCCAAGACCATGGAGAAATGAAGCGGGTAGTAAATACTATACTTCAGCTTTTTGACTACCTTCCACAATCCACCATTGTCATAGCAGCTACCAATCAGGTTGGTATGCTAGACGATGCCCTTATCCGAAGATTTGATACGCAGATAGGTTTTGAATTACCCGGTGAAGACGAAATTATGGCATTGATCGATTTAACCCTTAAAAAAGGTGTGTTTTCAGTAGGGTCGAAACGTGAGCTCAAGAAAATTATCCAGCATGCAAAAGGTCTTTCTTTTTACAGTATTCAGAAAACTCTCATTACAGCAATGAAGCGCAGCCTTTATCAATTGAACACTGATTTAATACCAGCACAGGTTACGATTGATATGAATATTTGGGGATCTTTAGTGGATGATGAGAAAGATTCTCAGAACCACAAAGTTTAAATTCCTCCATCCAAAGATGCTCCAGCTTCCAAATCCGAGATCAATTCTAACTCATTGAGTATTTTCACTTCATTATACAGAGATCCCGATAGCTTAGCCTTTTTATTTTTCCTGATTTCCCTTAATCTTATGACTAAGGAAAATTCATGGAGATTTTCTTTAAGGTGTCTTTTTGCTGCTTCGGGAATATTAGATTTCCCAAAGCATCTGATGGCAATAGCTACATTTGGGTTGTCCGATTGAAAGTGCTGACTAGACAAATTAAAAGAAATCTTTTGTACATTAGAAAACACTCTGTCTTCCACTCCAAAATGATCTTCTGCCCAAGATACTCCAGACTTTAATTGAAATTTCTCAAGGTCTTGTTGAGAAAGCGTGTTAATATCCAATGGTTTAAAAATTCCAAATGAAATATGGAGTGGTAGATATGCTAACTGATTATTTGGTACTGGTTGGAATTTAAATACCAGTGTACCGGTTACTTCTATTTTATTGGTAGTTGTTAATACCCAATCGGGAAACTGAAGATTAAATGAGTAAAAATCATCATAGGAAACGTTGTCTTCGATTATAAATGTGATTGTGTTTTCATCATTTTCAAGAATCTGTTTGGGGTTAGGTCTTCCATGCCCAGTAAGTCTTCTGTACACCTTTTTATCGATCCTGGAATTAAAATGTACCGGATTTTTCCCAGCTGGAGATTCTGCTTGATTGATTAGCAATGCCTTAATACTTACCATATTTAAAAAAGGATAAGCTCTAACTAATTCTGCTACCATGGAGGAAATTAATGGGGCCGCAATGCTTGTTCCAGCTAATCTTCCGAAATATGGACTTCCTGCATCAAATGGAGTGGTAAGTACTTCCATGGCAGCTTCTGTACTTAAGTAATCTCCACCTTCAAAAACTAAATCGGGTTTGTTTAGATGCTTATTGAACTGATTATCTTTAGGTTTTTTCCCATTGATGAGAACCTCATGGTCCCAATGGAATTTGCGGGTATAAAATGCAGGGTATTCTTTTGCAGGGGTAATGCCATCTGTTACCATATCTTCAAAATTCCCTGCGAGTGCTCCTACAGAAAGGATATTCATCGCTTCTGATGGCTCTTGGATATTCGTTAATTCACAAAAATGAAACTCAATTTCAGGGTTAGTTCTATAAAAAAAAGAAGGATAATGTGTTTGTATGTCTAAATTCCCCAACAAAATGAGTGCGTCTAAATCATCTTTTAGGTAATTACCTACTGAATTAATGATAAGTATGTCTAATTCATAGGAGAGTTTATCTAACTCATATGCAACTCTCCCGATAGAGGAATTATATTGCTTTGATCCTGGCAGGTTCAAAGAAATATTAAAAATCCGAATTCTATAAATTAAGTAAAGTTCTTTGATGTCTTCCAATAATGTCACGATATTGATATCATCATTTGTCTGATGGATTACCTTTAAAACCGCAATTTTTGCTTTGGCATCAATTTCCTTTTGCAAACTGTCAAAAAAATCAGCTCCAAAAGCTATGCATCCAGCAACAGCTGTTCCATGACCTGCTTCATCCCAATAAGAACCGTTACCTGTGTGGTCAATATTTATATCGGTAAGGATTTCTTTCAGAGGTTCAATATTATTTTGGACCCCCGTATCAATAATACATACAATGGGAAGATCCTCTTTCACATTCACTCCAAATCCATAGCTTCTGATAGGAGTTGATACTGTTCCAGGTTTAATTAGGGGTACTCTTGCTGAAGATATTAGCCTAATTACGTCAAAATTATCGACTAAAATCTGCTCTAACGAGGTATCTACTCCATTAATAAAAGCCAAGTTCTTTTCATTATTCAATGCAATTTCTATGTTTCGAGATTGTAGGTAATCTAGTAAGAAATTGAGTTGGTTCTCAGCATTGGGGTGGTGAAGGACATCACAAATGCTAAGAAAATACCCTTCTTTTCCTGAAAGGATTCCTTTTCTATGTGAACTATCCAAGAGATTGAAGTTACTGATGAGGGCAATCCTAGAAAAGGGCTTTCCCCTATGGTCTTCATTGGGTTTGAGATTTGAAATTATATTGATGTGTTCGGAAAAGGATAAAAAAAGCGTTGAATCAATAATGTTAAAAAGAATAGTTTTATTGAAATTAAATTTTTCTATCGGTTCAAGCCCATAGGTACTATAAAAATGGTTTTCCAAACTCTTATCAAAGGTAGTATGGAAATCAATTTGGATAAGGTCGAAGTTTGAAGGGACATTTAATGTCTTTTTTTGCAAGCGAATTTGCACAGAAGAATCGTAATCTCTTAATTTTTCGAGAAGTCTCCCTTTTTTTTCCTCTGAAATAGGCTTCTCTTCTTTGGTTTCTTCTTTTTGATTTTGAGAATCTCTCCCTCTAGTTTTTCTGAACCCAGTAATTTTCTCAGGATTTCTAGTATACAACAAATGTGGAAAATCAGCCATTGAGTAAAAATTATCGGTTAAAGAATAAGTTTAAATATAACTAATTTTACTTTCTCAACAGATTATCTGAATTAATTTTCAAGCCAATTCAGCTTATTTTTCTCAATACTATGGATAGTTTCTTTAACTAATTTGAACATATGAATACCCCTGACACTCACCTGATTGCTATCTTTAAAGATTTTATAGGTAGGGTTTAAAACCAAATCTCCACTCTTTTCCTCAGGGATTAACTTCCACTCTATCTTGTATGGGCTAATGATATAAGTACCTGAGATTTCCTTATTGGTTTCAAATTCAAATAAATGATCGGAGTAGGTCAAAAAGGGGATTAGTAAATTCAAATAGTGCTCTTTGGCATCCGCATACGAATTATTTTGAGAATCTTCATTTATGGATTCCAGTTTATGCATTAGATCTAGCATATCAGGATAAATAGACTTTAACAATTCATAGACAATTAAAAACCTGAAATTATCAACTGTTAAGTATTTTCCTTGAATCTGTGGCGAGAATCTTGAAATTGTAATTGATATTTTTTTACCAATAAATTTTAATAATTTCCGGATTGGCAGTTGACCTGAATTATTCAAACTAACTATAATATAAATAACTAACCTTACATCGTGATAACTTTTAATTCTTTCCAAGTTGTGGGTACTTCCTGAAGTAGTTAATTCTATAGATCCAAACACATCCAATAACTTTTCTTCAACTTCTTTAATGATATCAAACTTGAATACTTCTTTCGAATAAAATTTATCGATGTACCCTGAAAAATCAACGTCTTGGCCATATCTTTTCGCATAGATCTTTCGAATATTGTCAATATCGCAAACCAAAATAATTTTATCGAAATCAAACTTATTACCTTTTGTTTGATTGTCCATATGAGCTGAAAATACATTCAGAATCCGGAAAATATGATCTGGATCAATCCTATCTAGATCATCAATTATCAGAACTGTTTTTTTCCCATCGGTATTATCGGCCTTGATTTGAGCCATTAAATCACAAATCAATTGCGTATAAAAGTCATCATCCTTTATTGACCCGATTTTTTTGTTCAACTGAGTAAGGAAATCAATGACTTGTTTTTTCTGATCAACCTGATTATGTTGATGTTCAATCTCAAATTTTTTATAAAGGTTGAGAAGATTGGAACTTACGTCAGATAATGCTTTACCAATTCGTGGTATACTCCTAATGAATGGCATAATGATATTCTCGATGTTGTTTTGAACAAAAAATCCAAATGAAACATCTTTAGTAATAGTAACCTTCTCAAATTCAATTTCTAAACTTAGAAAATGAAATAGAATGTCATATTTGATTAATTCAAAAATATCCTCATTAGAAGAGACTGAATAATTAACTGGATACAAATGAAAAGCTTGATATTCATTTTTGTTCTCTATAAAAAAATCCTTTAAGAATGTGGTTTTACCTGAACCAAAAGGAGCTGAAAAAATGATCCTAACATTATCAGGATCATCCAAGTGTTTTCGGAAAACTGAATGATTTCTAGGTGTGTCTAATTGAAAAGTTTTACTTCCCATAATCTTTAACTTTCTAACTCATATTTTAGAATTTCTGCCTGCTCTTTTGTGATAACAGGTAGAAAATGGTAGCCTTCAACCTCAACTAATTCCAAATACATACCCCACTTGGTATGGAAAAAGATTTTATTTGGAATTTTTGTCTCGATTAATTTTTCATTATCAGATTGATTGTATATCAAAGAACCTTCTTTTTTATATTTTTCAAGAAACCGGACTATATCGCTGGTTTTTGTTCCAGTTGTCTGGTTGATATGGTATTTATCTTTTCTATAAGCAACTTTTCCAATTCCTCTTTCATAATCTGGCTTAAGAACTTTTAAAAGTTTAAAATCAAAATAAAGATGGTAGAGGTCTATTGTATGCAATAAAACTATTTGAGCCTCCTTAAAACTTTCAAAAACATCTAAAATCTTTATTTTCTTTTGCCAATCTAAAGATCTTTCTTTTATTCGATTAGGGCGGATTGAGTATTCATATCTATAAGTAGTTGTTTTAGGATTTACTTCACTTATAAATTCGTTTAGAAAGATGATTTTTTCTCGGAATGGTTGTTTTTCATCTTTAGGAATAGCAGTTAAGATTTTGAAAGCATGATTAATGAAGCTTTTGAAAATTTTAGTTAACTCCCAGCAATCATGAGATTTTTCAATTTCACAATCAGTTTTTAGGTTGGTTTTTGGATTGTGTTCTGGGAAAATCTTCTTTAATTCAAAAATATTTTCTTTTAAGCCTATTTCAATGGAATGGCTCATCAAATGTAAAATAGGTAAAGACATTTGATTGTACTTATCAAAATCCCTATCAAAATAAGAGAAAATCTCTTCGACTAGCCTTCTATATTCATTCCAAATTGAAATGTTAGTACTCGACATGCCAATGTGGATTAATTCTCTTCCTTTTTCGTTCATACTATTTTTGTTATTTTTCAAAACTCCCCCTAAAATACCCAAAACTACTACTCAACTTGACCTCGTCATGAGGAATCAAGAGGTACTTCCAAGGCTTGCCTCCGTTGGGAACGGTGAATTCTGATGCATACTTACAATAACGCAAAGCCGCTTTTTTCTTGTCCAAGACCTCAGCGGTATTTAATTGGTCAGCAGCCTTGGTTTCTACCATGTAAATGGCATCAGCAGTCTCTACGACAAAATCCGGATAATACTGCTTGCTGTTATTGGCCCAGTAGATCCGGAACTGATTAGGGGCAGGCCTCAGCCACTTTTGTATAGCAGAGTCCTGCTCCAAGATAAAAGCAAAATCTTTCTCAGTCTTGGAATCAAACTTGTATTCCAAATGGCAAGCTTTCTCAAAGCCTGTAAATACCAGCTTAGGAATCAAACTTATGGGACTGATCACATCCTTGTAATGCCTTCTACCTCCCGGCAAAGCTGTGAAATTCCAAGGCTCGATCTTTACAAATGGAAAAACTTTGGGTTCTAAATAATCAGGCTCAGAAATGCGGAAATTGGCCCGCATCTGCTGATAGATATTGAAGGCAATGTGCTTGCGGAACTGCTTGATGGTAAGCTGTAGTTTGCTGGCATCCTCCAATCGATCGCCCAAATGCTTCAAAGCCTGTTGGGCCAATTTGAATAACAAGTCCGCATTTTCATCGTAATCCACATCCGGATAGTTGATCAACTCACTGACTATTTGCTGTAGAGGATTGTCTTTGGAATAGGCTCCAAACTTAACCCCAATACTATCCGTTTTTCGCTCTCCTGTCAGCTCCACTACCATGATTTCTTCCCCAAGGGGCGTGTAATTAAACCCTGTAGCAGTATCTAAGTCAAAATCCTCGAACCACACCCGTATTTCTTCCTGAACCAAATCAATCCGTGGGATTTCGATGATGTTTTCTTGGTAGGACTTGATGATTTTCTCGTAAGTAGCTTCTGCCTCGGCTAGAATATTGGATTCAAACAACTCGGTTTGGTCCTTGTACAAATTCTTTTTAACCTTTTCGATCACAGCTGCCTTAACTTCAGGTTTGTGCAGATCTGCAAAAGACTTAACGGCTTGGGAACTCCCGAAACTTGGAATGGCAGCAATCACGGCCCGTTTGGCATCCAAACCCAACTGTGCACGCTGTTTTTCTTCGTGATTGGTAAGGGTTGCTATGCGTTTTTCTTCCCTAGCGAACCCTACTTCCGTTGTAGATGGACTGCTGATAACTTCTGATTTTTCTTTTTCAGGAGAATCGTCGATTTCTACAAAGGAAACCTTGTTCAGGATAGAATCCGGATTCTGTGCTTCGCCAATTACCGCTTCAAAGTTATCATGGGCAATTACCGTCAGTTTGTCTATTTTCTCCACTCCTGTTCGCTCCCCATTAAAAGGTAAGCGTAAGCCACGGCCAATGGTCTGCTCAATCAATACCGCTGCATTGGCTGCTCGAAGCGGGACAATGGTGTACAGGTTGGATACGTCCCAACCTTCCTTGAGCATATTCACATGGATGACAATCTCAATATCATTGTCATATTGCTCCAACGCGACAAACTGCTTGTCCACTTCCTCATCCTTCTTGGTACTGGAATCAATCTGAAGCACTTTTCCCTGATATGTACCGCCATAGAAAGCCGTAGAATTGATATACTGATACACTTCTGAAGCATGGTCTATATCCCTGCAAACGACCAGAACAAAAGGCTTCACAAGTTTGGCCTGATAGTTTCTGGCATAGATTTCCAGTTCGTTTTTAGTATCCTGATGGATGGAAATAGCATCCTCCAATTTGATTTTTTCGATTTCGTCCCGGGTTAAGCCCTGTGTGCGGAAGTTCTTTCGGGTGGCGATGGCCGGATTTTTCACATACTTCCCATCTTCCAAGGCTTTGGCCAAGGAATATTCATAGACTACATTTTTGAATGGCTTTCCTTTTTCGTCGATAGGAGTTGCGGTAAGTTCAATCCCCAACACAGGTTTGAGTTCATTAATGGCTTTCTTGGATGCATCGGCATGATAGCGGTGGGCCTCGTCCATGAGGATAACCAGGTCGTCCAGTCCGGAAAGGTATTCCCAATAGGATTGTCCTAAGTATTCCGATAGGCGCTTGATGCGGGGGGCCAAGGCTACTCCTCCTTGTTTGGTACCTTTGTTTTCAGAGTTAAACTTGGCAACATTGAAGATATTGATGCGGATTTCCGTATCGGAAAAGAGGTTACCTGCCTGATTGTAATTATCTCCGGTGATGATGACTGGTCGGTTGTGTACAAATTCCGAAATCCCCTGAAATACATACTTGTGATAGGAAGGATTGCCAAAATCCTCAATCAGTTTCTCGTAAATGGTAATATTAGGAGCCAGCACAAAGAAGTTTCGGATACCGTGCTGTAGGTACAGGTAGGTGATGCAGGCTCCCATTAAGCGCGTCTTGCCCACCCCTGTGGCGATGGAAAAACAAATGGAAGGAAAATCCCGCTCAAAATCCGTGCAGGTAGGAAAATGTTGCTGTATGATTTTTAACGCTTCCTGAAGGTCAGCTTCCTTTTTCAGTTCCAATGCGCTACTCAGGGTAGCCAAAATATCCAGGGAGTCTTTCAAAGGGGCTCTCAAAGACAGGCGTTGCTTGATATAATTTGCTTTTTGATTCATGACTTGGTGTTAAAAAATGGATTTAATCAAATAAAGAAGGCTGGTCCGATGGCTTGGACTTGCTTGTCGTCGGTTTGGAGGTGATTTCCTCCATAGGGTCCAGAAACTCTTCCTCTTCACCTTCTTCTTTCGGGAGGTTCACGATTTTGAAGGAATAGTCATCCTTACCAAATTCGCATTTGCCCAAGAGTACCGTCGGGATTTTTTTCACGGAGATATTGGCATGCCTGCCTTCGCATTCGGGAGCAAAAATCTTGCAGCAGATCAACAGGTTTTCGTCCGGCTGCATCTCGTCGTGGATCCGGTCCAGCATTTCTACCGTGATATACTGTGTGGTAGTAAACATAAAGTCTTTCTCCGAGCTCACACCCTGCTTCCAATACGTATATGGGTCAGGCTCGTAGCGGAACCCTTCCTGCTTGGCCATGGCGGCTGCCAACATATCGGGATTATATTCCTTATTGATCACCCAATTACCAAATTTATCCTGATTCAGTAGGCTTGGAGCTAAGGTATAAAATTTAAAGCCACCTCCACCCTTCCAGTCCACGGATTTGCTGATACCTCCCTGTTCTCCGTCCACCACTTGCTTCATTCTTGGATAACAATGCGTCACTGCATGCTCTCCCAATTCCACCCCAATCCATTTTCTACCCATCTTATGGGCAACTGCTGCGGTGGTACCGGAACCAAGGAAGGAGTCAAGCACAATATCCCCTTCTTTGGTTCCAAGAAAAAGGATCCGCTCAATAAGCTTTTCAGGCTTTGGAGTGGCGAAAACACTTTTAGAATTAAATGCTCTAACTTCTTTTTTAGCTTCTTGATTATCACCAACCTCATCCCTGAAAAATATTGTTTTAGATGTAACACCTTGCTTTACCTCTGATAGATATCTTTTTAATTGAGGGGCTCCTTTACCATCTTTTCCAAAGTAAAAACGATTTTCTTGTAAAAATTTATTTGCAGTTGATTCATTAAATCTATAACAACTTCCTTCGGGTGGCCAGTATTCTTTTCCTGTATTGGGATTTTTGATAGGGAAAACACCTGATTTAGAAAATGATTTCACTAAAACATTATCTGACCTCCAAAAACCTCTGCCATCATTATCATTATATTTGTAATATTTGTTTTGTTGATCACCTCTAGGTAGTAGGTTTGGTCTCCATATTTCCTTATTTTTAGCATATACTAAGATATGGTCATGGCTATCAGATAACCATTTGGCATCATTTTGTGGAGAATATTTTTTTTCCCATATGACGTTATTTACAAAATTCTTTCTTCCAAAAATTTCATCACAGAGCACCTTTAAATAATGACATTCGTCATCATCAATAGAAATCCAAATAGAACCATCTGTTGCCAGAAGGTTTCTTAAAATCTTTAATCGTGGGCTTATCAAGCGTAACCATTCACTGTGTTCTACCCCATCATCATATTGCTCAAACGCATTCCCTGTATTATAGGGAGGATCGATATAGACACACTTTACTTTACCCGCATATTCCTGTTCCAATGCTTTCAGCGCAAGGAGGTTGTCTCCATGGATCAGCATATTCTCGGTACGCGGGTCCCCATAGCTGTACTCGGGATTTTCGATCAGGATACGGGGTTCCAGCTTGGGTTCATCACCCTTGCCAATCCAGGTCAGTTCGAGTTTTTGGGGGTTGGAGTTTTGTTTACTCATAGGGGTAACAATAAGAATCAAATGAAAGGAAAAATTCCAATAACTAAATTAAGGTAATTTGGTTGTATGTTCCAATTTTATCGTTCATTCCATCGCAAATTGTCACTTTTTGTTAAGGACATCTACTCATGAATGATTAATTTCCATTTTTGAAGTATAAACTTTTGACGAATATTCTCTGTAGAAGTTTTGCAAAGCATTTGTGAATAGACGTTTTAGAACACAACATTTAAATTAAAATCACGTGAAAAATTCTCTAAATCGAAAAAATAACACATAAATAGACTTGATTTACGTGATAATGATGTATTTTTGAGTGAAATTTTCACGTAAAACCATGATCATTCGCTTTGTTTTGGATAATATTTTTTCCTTTGGAGAAAGGAAAGAATTCAATACCCTTCCCAATACCCGATTAAAAACATTGGAAAGTCATACCTATGGATTGGGAGATATAGAGTTGTTGAAATTATCAGCTTTGTATGGGGCCAATGGTGCAGGCAAATCCAATCTTTTTAAGGCAATTTATTTATTGCAACGCTTGGTTTTGGATCAAAAAATCCCCTTTGGGTTAAGGGAGAGTAGATTCAAGTTTATAGAAAATCCCAATACTCCCCAATTGCTAGCAGTAGAATTTGTGCAAGAGGAAAAAGCCTATTACTACGGGATTGAATTCATTGGAGAACGGATCGCAACAGAAGAATTATATCTTTCAGGGTTGGGGAAAAAGTGTGATACACTGATTTTCGAGCGAAAAACAGATAGTTCAAAGGTAACAGCTATGCACTTCAGCCCGGAATTTGAGCACGATGAAAAAAGCCAATTGTTAAAATCTGTTTTATTGGAAGACTTTGTAAAACCAGATGAACCTGTATTTAAATTGCTTTCCAACAGGGATAATAAGTTTCTCGGGGATGTAAAGAAAGCCTTCCAATGGTTTTCTGACACCTTGCAGATCATCACCCCTGATTCCAAACCAAGAGCATTGGCACACCGCATCGATATAGACAAGGAATTCAAAAGCTATGCTGAGGACATGATGTGTTCCTTTAATTTGGGCATTCAATCCTTATCGACGGACAAGATTCGTGTGGAAGATTTCTTTGGCAAGGATAATGAAAACGAACTCAATGAACTTGTTAAAAAAGTTGAGGAGTCTCCCAATAAGATGTTTGGATTGAGAAGCAGAAGAGGAGATGAAATTGTCTTGGTCAAGGAAAATGAGGATATCTGGGTGAAAATCCTAAAAATATCCCATATGGGAAAAAATGATCAAGTTGCAAAATTTGATTTGGATGAAGAATCTGATGGCACTGTCAGGTTATTGGACTTTGTACCTGCCTTTAGAACAGTGGTATCAGAACCCAAGGTATTTTTGGTGGATGAAATCGAACGTAGTATTCATCCCCTTTTGATCAAAGAATTGGTGCGGAAGTTTTCACATGATCCTCAGACCAAAGGGCAGTTGATCTTTACTACCCATGAATCCAATTTATTGGATCAGGAACTGTTTCGACAGGATGAGATTTGGTTTGCAGAGAAAAACAGGGATGGAGTGACCGACCTGTATTCATTGAGCGATTTCAAGGAGCACAAAACCATTGATATCCGAAAAGGCTACCTCAATGGACGATACGGTTCCATACCGTTTTTAGGAAATCTCAAGGATTTAAATTGGCATGACTATGTTACTGAGCAGGAACCGACTCTTTGAGAGAAAGGCACCTAGCAGGGAAGCCAAGAGTATCTACATTTTTTGTGAGGGAAAAAGAAGAGAAAAACATTACTTCGACTATTTTAAGGAGCTTGATTCCCGCATTAATGTAGAGGTATATGAGCTGGATGAAAAGGAAGACAATTCCCCCTTAGGACTTCTAAAAATCGCCCAACGAAGTATGTTGGAATCAGATGATAATCCCAATCCTATGTATACTTTCCAAGACAATGATGAGGTTTGGATCGTTTTGGATACCGACCCTGATAAGCATGAATCAAGGAAGGAACAAATCGAGCATATAAGAAATGAAGTCTCAAAATTAGAGGCTTGGAGCGTAACAGAAAGTAACCCTTGTTTTGAAGTTTGGTTGTATTATCATTTTCATGAACAATTCGAGGTTTTTGAATCAAGTGACTTTTGTAAAGGCTGGAAGGACAAGGTAAATCAGGCTATTCCTGGAGGGTTTGACTCTAGAAAGCATCCAATTTTCGTACAAAGAGCCACGGTCCATGCAGAGAAAAATTTCAAAAGTCATGAATCCGGACATCCATCCGTAGGTTCTACAGAAGTATATCATTTATCCAAAAGTATCCTTCCCCTAGTTCATGATAAAATTAAGGACGCTTTAGAGAAGAGTGGATTAGAATAGGATATTTTTTCAAGCGGGTTTACTTGACAAACTTTCTAAAGGCAGAAACGATTTGGAAGATGAAGAAGGCTAAGATAATCCGATGAAGTCCATCCAGAAAATGAAGCGAGAAAGAATTTGTATTATCAAACAAATCAGAAAGTCTTCTGGCAGGATTGAACAGCTGTGGTATGGCATGGCTATTTTTTGTAAAACTATCACAGAATAGATTCCAGCCTTTTGGAGACCAATCCCAAGCAAATGTTATTGCTGGATCTGATAAGATCATTAGAAAAGGATAAAATGCCAATGTAATAACGATAATCAAAAATAGAGGGTATAACCAATTTTGGCCGTGTTGATTCGTTTCGCCAAAGTAAATTGAGATCAGATCGGACAGCTTTTGAAACCTTTGGTGAACACCTGTTTGCTTTTTACTTTTAATCACATCTTTATGCAATTGTATTTCTCTGGCTTTGAAGAATAATGAGGTGATTTTATCGGATTGCTTTTCAGCTGCTAATTTTAATTGCCTGTAAATTTCCCGTTTCTGGGAAAGAATTTTTGATGGAGAAGTTTCATTGTCATCGACATGGAGTTGGCTGTCTTTAAACCATTCTACACCGAAAGCATAGATGTTATCTACTCTGGAATCAATAATTCGGATAATCGGATAAACCGAAAAGTCAAAATCATAGAATTCGGTATTGCCAAGATTGGAATTTTCGATTTTGAGTTCAGAATAGTCAGCCTTGGAATTATTAGGCACATTATTGTTGAATGAGACCAAGGCCCGATTGAAAAAATTTATAAATGACAGGACTTGGTAGGTGCTGTCTCTGAAAAACACCGAGTTGTTAAAATTATTTCCTATCAAATTGACTGAATTGAAAAAAGAATTATCAAACTCCATCACCCCTGAGGATTTTTCTGAAAAAACAATGGTAAGATTTTCCACATTCATCTGTTCTGCATCAAATCTAAAACCATTTTGAAATTGATTATCTTGAAGAAAAATCTCACTAGGCTGTAATTTTGATTTAGAATTATTAGTTACATCTAAGGATTCGAAACTGAAACAATCATGAAAAGTACTTCCTTTTATCTTCAATTCTTCCCTAATACAAACAGCTACTAAAGATACTTTTCCATAAAATTTACTATCATTAAAATCAATTGAGATGTAATCCCCATGGTAAATGAAAATCTCTTTTTTAAAAATAGAATCTTTTCCAAACGAATAAAGACTTCCTACACCATTATTAAATGAAGCCCTAAACCCTGAGTTTATTTCACTATTAAAAAACCTAATAGTTCCTGAATTAAATTTATTAAAGTTAAAATCAAACATTCGATTTAACTGAGTATATTCAAATGAAACGCCATCATTAATAAAGTGACAGTTATTTATATCAAGCCATTCAATTACAAGCTTCTTTTGTTCAATCCCACTAAAATTAATTCCATTTGATAATTCTGATTCTTCAATTTTCAATGAATCATATACACCATTTATAAACTGGATGCTTTCTTTCCCTAAATATGCTTCTTCTTTGGATTCAAAATTTTCTGAAACACAATTTAGAAAATGTAATCCCTTGGTGAATTTACAATCGATTAAGACCAAATTCTTTCCTAATTTTATTTTGTTTCCATTATCCTCTCCCTTGAAGTAAACAATTTCGGTAAATTCATAATTTTCAATTATTCCACATTCTTTTTTGAACCTGGCAGGATCAATTCGAATTACTCCTTTAACCCGAATAATTTTATCTGGTGAGCCTAGATGATAAATTTCTCCCAAAGAATAAAGATTTTCTAAAAATTCTTCAGCTGTAATTTCTTCAACTTGTACCAAATAACCATCAGAGTCCCTCTCCATATTCATCATATTTCCTTAATTAATTTTTGAAGCCATAGGCTGAATGGCATCATACACCCCTTTAGGTATCATTGACAATTTACTACAATCAAATTTGGGAAAATCCATATCAACCTAATTCAATTTTTTCAATTATCCCATGCATCAACCCTTGCCCATGACTCAATATTTCCTTATGTTCCAATCTCCCCACAATAATAGCAGGATGGGTATGTATTTCCTTGGCAAAAGCGTAAACCAAGTCTATTGTTAGGCCTTTTACTTTGGCTAAATCCATAAATTCCTTTTCCTCTTTTTCACTAAAGATAAACTCTACTGCAAATTGGTTTGCTTCTTCTTCTTTTTCTTCCCCTTCCCTGGTGTATGAAAGACCTTCCACAAACAACTCTTTTTTACCATGCTTTAGAATATGACCTGCCTCATGAAAGAAGGTAAACCAGAAAATATCGTTCCTCTTAAATTGATTCGAAAGCTGAATCAAAGGAGTATCATTAATCCAACGGGTTGAACCATGGACTTTGCTATTGGGAAGTTTGGGAGTATACACAAGTTTCACTCCGGCTTCTGCACATAATTGCTGAAGTTGATCAAAAAAATCCTCTGGGTGTGCTACCATAACATCTTTAATTTTTTCAAGATTGGATTTGAAAAGCTTTTTATCAAATTTCCCAACATCCAACCGCTCAGCCTGTTTTTCTCCTTGTTTCAGCCAAGCGGCCAATGCATATGGATTCTTTTTTTCTTGATTGGTCAATCTAAATGCTGAATTTTCGATGTAGGCATAACAGGTCGCTTCGTAGAATGCATCTTTGCCACCAATTCCAAAGAATTTTAGCAAGGCATCCATAAGATCGACTATTTCTTTGGACTTGGGGATAAGCCAACCCATTGCCATCATTTCTTTAATGGGGAAGTTTTTCAACCAATCCTTTTGCTGGATCAGCTGTTCTGCATCTTCAATTTCAGCTAATTCCAATCTGTAGTTCCTTTCACGCTCTAGCCAAAAGCTAGCAGGAATATCTAGTGCCCTTTCCAGTTGAATGGCTGTTTCGGGAGTGATTTGTGCTTTTCCTTGGATGATTTCATTGATGGTTTTGATAGGCCGTCCCATTCTTTTGGCAAGCTCTGTTTGGGATATACCTTTGTATTCAATGGTTTCCAAGAGGGTATCACCTGGCGGAGAAATTAATTCTTTCGCCAACTGTATATCTCCGAGGGTTCTTAGTTTCATAGGGTTTCTGTTTTGCTTTGGGTTTATTGCAATCTATTGGATTTAATGATAATCTTCTCCAATAGCAATTATGGTTATTGCTGTCACTTGGCCCCAATCAAGGCCTCCATCATCCTTTTTCGGGGGAGGATCGTGGTCTGGTTTAAAAATGATTCTATGATTTCCAGATACATCCACTGCTAAATATCCTTTTAAGTTTTCTTTTAATTCATGACACCTTGCTCCTGGAATCTTTCTTAATACCTCCAGATTTTCGGCAGCTTTTATATCTTCAAGCCTTTGTATTACTTTTTTTGCCCTAGTTCCATAATTCTTGGAAATAGCCCTTAAGTCTTGCGTGGTTTTTTCGAGTTTTTTAGGTTGGTAGTTAATCTTCATTACAAATATAGTGGTTAATTTTTTTTCTTTAACCCTAAAGGTTAAAATAAAATTACTAAAAAATGTTAAAAAAGAGGAGGTTGATGTCCTAAAAATGGTCAATATTAATTATAATGTATTGCTTATCAGTTATATAATTTTCCACCTTATAAGGAATAACTCCTCTATTTTTTCCTCCTGATTCAATTGACTTTCTACCTCGGACAACAATTTTTCTTTCTGTTGTTCGATGGTATCTTGGGCCTCAAAGAGTTTTTTTCGTTTCTCATTTCTCTCTTTTTCCAAATCCTTGATTTCCCGTTGGGCAGAGACCTTTGCTTTGAGTTCGGTGATTTTACGGGCTTCGGATTTCTTTAATTTGATTTCTGCATCCAGATCAGCCAGTTCCTTCTCCAAACTGATTTTCATATCATCCGCCCAATGGTCCAGCTTTTCGTACTCTTCCGAAAAATAGGCTGTGTTTTTTTCCATGGAATAAGCTCTCATTTCTTCGCATAGCTCTTCGCTGATACTTGCTAGCTGGCCCAGAGATTCCTGGCTGGGAGAAGCTGGACCCATTACTTCAGCATGCAATGAAAAAAAGCGGGGCACCAATTCTGCAGGAATGGTGTAGCCTTCATCGGTAATGGCTGAAGCAATCAGGTAATCTTCATCCTGAAAGGATTTGATAAAAAGTTTGCTGAACTTCAACCAACCGGATTGTCCAACCAAGGATTCCAATCCGGATATTTTTTTAGGCGTATTCGTGTAATCAAATAGCACCTCCTGCGTATCCAAAATGGCATTTTCCCATTGGGCAATTACCTGTTGGGCCAAAGGGTGCTGGATTCGGTAGGTGAATTGGTTTTCAGCGGCATTCTTCCCCAATTTAAATATGCCTTGGATTGTTACTTTTGAAGATGGAGTGACTTCAAATACCAAGTTTTCGTCATCAAAAGTCGCCTCATCTTGAAGGGAATATTTGGTCAAGTTCCAAAGCATGTTTTCGTACTTGCTGATGTATTCCCTACTGGCAGCAAGATTCACCCGTAGCTTTTCATGAACCTCCTCATCGAAATTTTCCAGGAGCTTTTGCTTGGTATGCTGCATCTGTTGGTTGATGCTGACTTCCAGTTCCTGTTGAAGAAGATTGAAACTCTCATTGATCTCCTCTTCGGTACGGCATTCCTGATAGATTTGGGCGATTTTCCGCTCTATATCAACACCTGATTCTATGGTGCCCAAAACCTCATCACTTGCTCCAAAAACCCCATTGAAAAGATTGAACTTTTCATGAAGGAGTTTGTACACCCGTTCATCTGCTGCATTTCTTTTGTTCAGGAAGTTGATCACAATGACATCGTACTTTTGCCCATATCGATGGCATCTTCCTATGCGCTGCTCGATCCGTTGAGGATTCCAAGGCATATCATAGTTGACGACAATTGAACAAAACTGCAAGTTGATCCCTTCCGCCGCCGCTTCCGTAGCGATCATGATTTGGGCCCGCTCCTTGAATTCATCCACCAGAGCCGCTCGCATGTCTGCTGTGGGAGAGCCTGTGACTTTATCAGAACCTTGATTAGCAGCCAGCCAATGTTGATAAATTTTCTTGGAAGCTTTATCTGCATTGGTACCGTTGAATAAGACTATCTTTCCTTCATACCCTTTTCTACCCAAAAGCTCGGCCAGGTATTCTTGCGTTCTCTTACTTTCCGTGAAAATGATGGCCTTCTTGGGAGCTCCTCTTTTTTCCGCCTCTTTAAAACCAGATTCCAAGGCAGCTGCCAGTTTTTCACCTTTAGCATTTACTTCGATGGATTCAGCAAGCTCAGCAAAAGTTCCTAGGAGCTCATATTCCTCTTTGACCTCCAATAACTCATCTTCCGTGAACCAACTTTCATTACTCTTTGCTTCTTCCTCTTCTCCCCATTCGTCTTTCAGCTCATCATAATCTTCGTATTCCGCTTCCAAGTAGCTTTCCCAGATACTTTCTTCCCGGTCTTCATGACGCTTCAAGATCTCTCCCAATCGTTCCTGCATTTTTCTAAAAGTACCCGAAATCGCAAATGAGGAGGAGGCCAAGAGCTTTCTCATGACCAAAGTCATCAGCTTTCGTTGGGATGCAGGAAGGGCATAGGATTTGGGTCTTTGCAAATAGGCCGAGACCAGATTGTATAATTGTTGCTCCCTATCGGAGGGAAAAAACTCAAACACGAATGCCTTTCGCTCCGTGTATTTAATGTATTCCAATACCTGCCTTCTTAGCGTTCGGATAGAGACGGGCTGTATCCTTTCTTTCAGTTCTTCATAGACCAAGGGATCTGGATGGTTCTCTACACGGCTGTATTGGGCTTTGAAACTTTTCAGGTCCCCAAATACGTGGTCATCGATAATAGAAACCAAGCCATAAAGTTCCAACAGGGAATTTTGTAAAGGAGTGGCCGTAAGCAAAACCTTTGGAAAAGGCTCTAAACTCTGTTTTATTGTTCTGGCAATGATATTACCCGGTTTGTAAACATTTCTTAACCTATGAGCTTCATCTATGACCACCAAATCCCATCGAGTATGCATGAGGTAAGGAGCTTTTGATTTGGCAAACTGGTAGGAGCAAATGACCACTTTGTTTTTTTGATCGAAAGGATTGAGATTTCCTGCTTTAATTTCTTCCTGAAAGGATTTAGATTCCAAAATGAGTGCCTGAAGGAAAAATTTATCTTGGAGTTCCTGTCCCCACTGTTTCCGAAGGTTAGCAGGGGAAATAATTAATATATTACGTTTTTGTTCAGCCCATTTTTGTGAGATCACCAAACCAGCTTCAATGGTTTTCCCTAAGCCCACCTCATCGGCCAGAATAGCTCCTTTGGAAAGAGGCGATCTAAACGCAAAAAGTGCTGCTTCCACCTGATGGGGGTTAAGGTCCACTTGGGCATCCACCAGCGCAGAAGCCAGTTTTTCCACCGAATCGGAAGCCACCCGTTTGGTCAGTTCAAAGGCAAAATATTTGGCGTGGTAGGGGGTAAGGGACATGGTTAAATGGTTTCTATGAATTCGCTAAGAAAGTTATTATTGGTTTTAACTACAAATACCAATAAAAATCTCCCGAAACTTTGAGAAAAATTTTATTACCGTTTAATTTTGAAGAAAGGATTACTAATTCCCATTAGTTCATCCTTATATTTTTCAACAAAGCTATTTAAGTCAATATTCCTTGATCCTTTACTGAAATTTTCCTTATGCCTTTCGTCTTGGTTTGCATGGCAAAGGATGCACAGGCACCTTAAGTTGTTTTCAGAATTATTTGTTTTATCCCCATCCACATGATGGACTTGGATAAAACGCTTGTCTAAGGCCTTTTTAACCTGTATTCCACATTCTTCGCATGTATAGTCATGCATTTCCCTAAATGCCCTACTCAATTGATCCCAACCTTTTTGATATCCAAAAATATCAACTTCAATGTCATCCACCTTTTCAAAATCTCCAAGTAGTTCATAAAAATCTCTGGTAGTATCAATTTCAGAGTTAAGAAGTGTGCGACAGTTACTACACAAATTAAGCTCTTCGTCTTTATACAAATTGCCTGAAGTCTTATCTATTAGGTCATTTATTTCAGAGTTTGAAAAATCATACCTTTTATCAAAAAGACCTTTATGTAAAAAATCTTCTATTGTTTTACATTTCACAATATGAAAACGTGGATATGATCCATACTTTTCAATATATGGTTCTCTGATAAACATATATCCCTTCAGGCTAAGATCTTCAAAATCAAGGTAAATCCCATCATCTTCAAATCGAATATTTCCTGCTTTATAGGCTTTTTCAAAATCAACACCTTTGATGACCTTAAATCCGCTTTCAAAATCAATTGTAGGAAATCCCCATTTATCCAATGCTCTGGACAAATTTTGAAACTTATACAAATCGAGATCAAACACCTTATTTTTCATCTTCCTGAAAGCTCTTGAATAACCCGTTCTACAAGCTTATCACTGGTCGTGACAATCCTAAATTCCACTCTACGAGAAAACTCGTTATTCACTGGCAAGCCAGTTTCACTTGTTAGATTTTTATTATCATCCAATGTACGCCCATACGAAAGACCATTAGCCGTCAACCAAAACTGAATCAACTGAACGGATTCCTCAGGAAGGGAGCGAAAGAAGTCCATATTTCTAAAATACTTTAACACCTGAGCAGATCGAAGCTGAGACAACTTGATATTGCCAATGTATGGATCTGTATCAAAGTTGTATGCGGGTACTTGATCTGTATGTCCTTCTATTCTGATTTCAGAAATTTTATCACGATACCTATCCTGTAACACAATCTCAAAATACACGGGCAGGAACTCATCTAAGATCTCTCTGAAATACGGCCTGATTTCCGTTTGTCCCGATGCAAAGAGAACATCTGGGTTTGTGAACTTAATAGAAAGATCTTTATCCAGTTCTACTTTCCATTTATTAAAATCTTCTCGAAAAGCACTGTCTAAGGCATTGTAAAGACTTTCTTTTGTTGCCTGAAATTCTTCAAAAAGTTCGTCCCTTTCTTCCTGTTTTTTTTGAACTTCCAAGATGTAGGAAATGGCTATAAACATGAAGATAACCATCAAACCTGTCATGATATCGGAGAAAGAAACCCAGTTGCTTTCTTCGGATTTGGAGCCTTTTTTGGTAAGTGACATAGTTTTTGAGATTATCTATATTGAGCCATTACTCGTTGGATCAAATTATCCAGATTTTGGAAGGTATCATTAAGCTTGGTATAGAAATGACCATGAATCTCCTGAACTTCATTGTCCAAATCTTTAATGGACTTTTCTATAATACTTACGCCGTCGTTTAACTGGGATTTCAGGTTCTTCCAAAACACTTCGTTGATATCTTTGATTTTCTCGACCTCTTCAAGTTTAACAAGGAGTTTGGCCACACTGTCCGAA
This sequence comes from Mongoliitalea daihaiensis, assembly GCF_021596945.1. Lineage (NCBI taxonomy): Bacteria > Pseudomonadati > Bacteroidota > Cytophagia > Cytophagales > Cyclobacteriaceae > Mongoliitalea > Mongoliitalea daihaiensis. Next base: position 104,576 of record NZ_CP063779.1, read on the forward strand.
AAATCACGTTGCTTCTTGACCCATTGATTGAGCTGCTGAGTAGTCGCATCAAATGCCTCTGTATTCGTTTTTAGGGTTTCTACTGTATCAGCAATTTTAGTGGTAATCTCAGAGAACTTCTTATCGTCCACCATTACCTTCTTGAGTGAATCTACTATTTGTGCCAACTGACTGTTTTTGTCCGTTAGCGTAGAAGTGTTTAGGGCTACTTCTTTCAAGGCATTTGAAGAAATTGAGAAATCATTAGACACCCCCTTAAACTGATCAGTCAACTTGGCAATCATTTCTTTATTTTCCATTTGCCATTGATTCAGCATTTTAACGCTGTTGTTGAGCTCTGCAAAATTCTCTTGAACGAGTTTATTGATCAATGCTGACATTTGATTATTAAACTCTTCTGTCGCTTTCTTCATGACATCGACAAGCGCCTCTGTATTGTTTTTAGCCAATAGAACCGCGAACTCGTTGAATTTCTCCTCGATAACTTTATTGTTTTTACCCATGGACTCAATGATCCATTCAATGCTTTTTTTGTTAGCCTGAGAATATTCATTTTGCTCGGACCTCAACTTTTGAAGCTGCGTCAATAAACTCGTCTCTCCATCTCCTCCCAAGGATTTCTGGATTTTGTCAAAGGCAGTTTTTTGGCTTTCAGTCTCTTTTAATAAATCCGAGTTTTGATTCCTGATTTTTGTGAGATGTGTTGCCAATGATTCATCACCTTCTCCATTGATAGCAGCTTGAAGGGATTTAAATACCGATTGATTTTTATCATGCCCCATTTTAATAGCAATTAAAATTTCATTGAGCGCTGAGATCTCGTCTGATGGTTTTGGAGGTTGGTTAGATTCAATCTTTCCGTAAATCAATTTTGACGCCTTCCCAAATCCTATTGAAAAAACAATTCCTATAATAGAGGTCAAGAATGCAGTTTTTAAACCCTCCAGAAGAAGAGGTATACTTTCATTGATATTATTAACATCAAAATCGATTAAACCGATATAAATACCTAAAAAAGTCCCTAAAACCCCTAAAGTTGTAAAGACGCTTGGTATAGAATCATATAAATATGGATTTACTGAATGAATATCTTTAGTCTTACGAATGGTTAGCATTAACCTAACCGAAACAATAATCCAAGTAAGAAATAATGCGCCTATAAATAATTGATAATTATCCATCGATAAAATAATTTTTTAAAAGAATTAATTGATCATTTTTAACCACCATCACGATTAGGATCTCCTGAGGTTGCCGAAATAATACAAATCAGATGAAGAATTATTCCGGGTAGCACGAGTGCCATGTAACCAATTATTACAAAAATCAGCCAAACAAGGCCTGTAAAAATATTTCCTTTATACATCTGCCCAGCACCTGGAATTATAAAGCTTAAGAGTGCAGCTACTCCTGGACTCCATTTCCGTTCTTGAGGTGCGTTAATAAATACCTGACTTTCTGTTTTCCTTGCTTGTCTTAAACTACTATCTAAAAACTCCCCACAGTGCTTACACTTGATAGCATCCCGATTGATAAGCTCTGCGCAGAAGGGACATTTCTTTTGGTTTTCTTCCATTTTTTACTTTACAACTTCTTTACATTGTTCTACAAACTAAGGTGAAAAGTACTAAAAAATAATTTTACAAAACTGCAAATTGAGTAAGCGTAGCAAAATAGACCAAAAGTGTCGGTTTTTGTAGATAAGTGATAACGTATGACATTTGCTAATTGTATTTACGTAGAATCTTTCAATATCTAAAGCTTGGAATAAGAGTAGATAATTGTAAATTACATACAAATGTATTTAAATCATTTACAGTATAAATGATCTTGAATAATTATTGAAAACAGATTTAACCTTGCAACCAATAGTTTTTGATCATTATGAATATTGACCTTTCAAATTGTCCTACAAAAGTGGTTGATGGCCAAACCCTCTATTACTATTTAGGTACTTGGATGACAAAACCAGAACCAATCGATGTTACCACAAATAAGGGTTACTTGATGCTCTCAGTGGGGACAAAAAACTACACTAATGAAGACTTTCATACCTTTGCATCTTCACCTCAGGCAATGATTGAAGGATTCTATAAAATAATCAATGTAAGAAAAGAGCTTGCCGAAGGAGAGTACGACTATTCAGGTAGGTTTATTGCAGATGTTCACTTTAAATATAAAGAAGACATTTCTTACATTGATCCAGATGGAACGCCAGCCTTATTTGTTGCGAGGCTTAATCCATTATTCAATAAATATTCTATTGGCAAGTCGCTAAGCGGCACTATATTAAACCTTCCATGGAAAACTCTTGAAAATTTTATTAATTATTTTTTAAATTGTGAAATTCATCTTGAAAAAATCGAACTTACTGAAGACCCAACGTATAATTCCAAAGTATATAAATACACGTGGAGATATTTATAAAGCACTTCCTGATAAAAAGCAGGTACCTACCATTAGTTTAGTACCAAGATATATAGTTACACCTATATTAATAATCAATCATTTACTTTTTTTGCTTTATCATTTGGTGCCCGCTCCTTTCAAATAGGTACCCAGTTGAAACAATGTCGGAAACAAGCAAGAGAAAATGGATACATACAGAGAACAATTAATTAACAGCATCAATGAACTTTGGGAAGCAAGGGTAAAGGTATTTGGCTGTATTGTAAGTTTAGCGATGACAAACCATCTCAAGGAAATCAATGATGCTTTTGAAATCGGTGACGTTTTCGAATTTCAATATGCCCATTTCGAAGACATAGACGACAGCAATATCCAAAGCATGATCGCACTTTGCAAGGAAATGGATGATACCATTTCCCGCCTGATGAACATCAATGGAATTGGAAAGGATGAGGTGAATTTGGATTGAATTTAGCGACGAGCCAAGTTGCAGGGCTGCTCCCGACGACTCGAAATGAAAAAAGCTAAACTAACTCTTAGCATTTGAATGCAGAGGAGGAGAGGACAAGCCGTTAAGAAAATGTCCAGTGGACATTTTTAGGCTTGGGCCAGGTTGTAGGGTGGCTCCCGACGACTCAAACAAAAAAGGCTGAGCAAATGCTCAGCCTTTTTGTGCAGAGGAGGAGGGATTCGAACCCCCGGTACCTCACGGTACAACGGTTTTCAAGACCGCCGCGATCGACCACTCTGCCACTCCTCTATTTTGGTCTCAAAGCAGTTGACTGCTTTACGGATTGCAAATGTACGGGTAAAGAAACAATTTACAAATACATATAACCCTAAATTTTCAAATTCTCCTTAACCTATTGATTTTCAAATTTCTTTTTTTCTCATTTGTCCATCGTATTCAAGAAGCCAACCAAGCATCTATGCTTAAAATGGCAAAAACACTGGAATCAAGAAAACACTTAAGAGTAAAATCAGAATCGTAAATGGCACCCCCATCCGTACAAAATCCCCAAAAGCATAATTCCCTGGAGCCACTACCAAGGTATTGACAGGAGAAGATACCGGGGTCATAAAGGCAGAAGAAGCTGCCAAGGTCACTGCCATCGCAAAGGGATAAGGAGACACGCCTAACTCCATTGCCATGGAAATGGCCACAGGTGCCATCAAGACAGCTGTAGCCGTATTGGATATAAACAACCCTAATATTGCCGTAATCAAAAACAACGCACCTATTCCCACCCGAGGAGCAGAATCCCCTACTAAATCGACTAATACATCAGAGGCTAACTCAATTCCGCCAGTTCGCTGCAAGGCTAAAGAAAATGGCATCATGCCAACGATCAATACCAAACTCTTCCAAGAAATGGCATTATAAGCACTATTCATGTCAATGATTCGGAATAGCCCCATCAATAAAGCTCCAATCAAGACCGCTAACACATTCGGTATAATTCCGGTGACCATGGCAGTCACAACCAAAGCCAAAATCACTATCGCATGTAGGCCTTTCGTACGGGCTGGCAACATATCATCAAACTCGGCGGGCAGGTGCAACAAGACCACATACGAACGATCATCTTGCTGAAAACGCTTGATATCATCCCAAAAACCTGCAATCAACAAGGTATCCCCTACCCGAATTTCTTCATCCAAAAATGTATCTTCAATCAAGCCATCTGCCCTCCACAAACCCAGTACCGTCACTCCCGAATCCGAACGCACTCGGGCATCATGAATCGTCTGACCTACCAAAGGGGAGTTGACCGGGATAATTGCCTCTGTCATTCCAAGCTCTTGTGACAAATCGGTCATATATCGCTTTCGATCTGTTAAGAGTAGCCTTTTTAGTCCATATTGCTTCGTGAATTTAGAAAGTTGCACTCCTTGATCTGCTACATCAAGTAAAAGTACATCTCCTTCTTGCAAGGCCATCTGTTTACTGGGACGGTGAAAAACGGTCTGCCGTTTATCTCTACGTTCGATGGCAAACAAATGGAGTCCACGCTCTGAAAAATCCAATGCATCAAAATTCAAACCCAACAATGAAGAATCTTCTTGCACCTCTAATCGGTACTGTCGCAGCCTAAGTTTGTATTTGTGCATCCAATCATCAATCGTAGGACGTTTCTTTTTACTTTTCTTTCCAGCAGACCGGTCGGGGATAAACTTTCTTGCAAAAACCATGTAGCCTAGCCCCATCAGCAGAATAGCGATTCCGAAAGGAGTAATCGCAAAAAAGGAAAACCCATCCAATCCCTGACGAACCAATTCGGAGTTTACCACGAGGTTAGGAGCCGTAGAAATCAAGGTCATCATCCCACTGATCAATGCAGCAAAACTCAACGGCATCATCAACTTGCTGGGAGATATCCCTGTATTTGAAGAAATCCTCAAAACAACCGGTATAAAAATAGCCACAATTGCAGTAGAACTCATCACCGAACCCAACCCTGCAACCGAAACCATCAACAAAAGCAGTAATTTCGTTTCTTGATTCCCTGCTTTTTGGTAAATCCAATCACCTATATCCCGGGCAACTCCAGTACGCACCAGCCCTTCACCCAAAACAAACAAAAGCGCAATCAACACAATATTGGGATCACTGAAGCCTGTCAATGCCTCATCAATACTCAAAATCCCTGTAAGGGGCAAGGCTGCAAGCATGAGCATTCCTACCGCATCCATGCGGGGCTTATTTTGAACAAACATAATGATGGCCGAAAAAAGAAGCCCCAAAACCAAAAGCAATTCCCAATTCCAATCATCCAAAAGAACTAATTCACGCATACAGTAACAAAATTATGTTGCCAAATAAGACCATCTATTTCACCTATTTTCAAATGTAAAAATGGGAATATTGACGTAAATTTTAAATTATCTTCAATATAAACCCGATAGATTCATAATTAATTTTAGAAATAGCACTCCATCGACTTCCAAATCCCGATAAAATGTTTCAATTTAGATGTCTAAACATCAGTCTTTGAATTTAATTAGCCGTGAGAGTATTCCTAGTTACCTTTGCTTTTTTATTGATATCTCTTAATACCTATGCTCAAAAAGATAGGATTGAACAGTTGATTCAAAAGGGAATAGGAAAACGGTATAGTTCAGTGGACTCCGCCCACTTTTTTATCGATGAAGCTGAAAAAATAGCCAAAGAAACAGGTCTTTTCACTGACTTTGAAGCACAAATACTCCTCCATAGAGCAGGCAACAACTATGTAGCAGGACGCTATGTGGCCTCTATGGGAGATTACAAAAAAGCCTATACCCTTCTCGAAAATACCATCAATCAAAAGACAGATTTGATCAGGGCTATGAATGGGCTTGGCCTAATCGAATTAGCACAACACAATTACCAATCAGCTGTGAATTATTGGGAGAAATGCCTGGCACTTTCTTATGAAGTGCAGGACTCCGTAAGTATGATCCGGACCCATTTTAACTTAGGGTTGGGATTATCAGAACTTGAAAGATTCCCTGAGGCTATTGAACAATTGGAAAAGGCGATAAACATGTCGATTCAAACCTCCGACAATACCCTCGGAATGATGAGTACCAACAGGCTGGCTTATGTTTACTACCAATTGGAAGATTTAGAACTTGCTTTTCAACTTTACGAGCAGGTACTTCTGCAAGCAGCTGAATCCAATTCATGGGAACAGGCCTTTGCTTATACTGGAATAGCAGAAGTTTTGCTCAAACAAAACCAAATGAATGAAGCGCTTAAGTATGCATTGCAAGGCTATGAAAGCGCAAAACTTGTAGGTGCATTTTGGGACAAACAGCGTGCAAGTGCTGTGCTTACCCAAGTTTATGAACAGTTAGGACAATATTCTAAGGCCTTGGCATTTGCCAAAATCAATAAGCAAATGGGCGATAGTTTGTATAGCAGAGATAAAGCAACCGAAATCAACTTTTTAAAACTTCAATTGGCTAATTCGGAGAATCTGAAACTTAACCAAGAAAAGGCAGCGATTCAGAAACAAAATAATCTGTACAGTTTTATTTCTGGGATCTTGATCATATTTATTGCTTTGTTAGGAATTGGCACTTGGGTGATTATTCGCAACAACCGTCAAAAAAGTAAGCTAAACGAGGATCTAGCAGAAGCTAATCATATTTTAGAAGAACAGAAAAGGCAGATTGAAGAGCAAAATAACTCCCTTAATGAGATCAATCAGGCAAAAAACAAACTCTTCTCTATCCTCTCCCATGACCTCCGATCCCCACTCAATTCCATCAAACAATTTATGGAATTGGAAAAACAAAATCTATTCTCAGAGGAAGAAAAACTGAAAGCTAAAGACATGATGTATCAACAGGTACATCAAACAGATCGTCTACTCAACAACCTATTAGAATGGTCTAAATCCCAGTTGGAAGGTCTGCAGACTTCACCTTCAAGTGTGGATTTACGTAAGGAAATGCAGGAAATCATCCGAAGGTTTGATTTTCAGATTCAACTCAAAAATATAGTGGTAGAACACCAAGCCGTCGAACTCCCTACTGCTTACCTCGATAAAAACCACCTTCGAATCATCCTTCAAAATGTATTTCATAATGCTATAAAATTTTCCCCAGTAGCAAGTACAGTACACATTCAATATACCTTACACAAAAATACAGTTGCAATTAATATTCAGGATTCAGGGAAAGGAATGACGGAAGAACAAAGAAAAATACTGGAATCTTCCGTAGAAATGGCTTCAAGCACACCCGGCACATCGAATGAGACCGGTACCGGACTCGGCATCTACTTAGTCAAGCAATTCATTCAAATCAACGGTGGTGCTTTACAAATAGAGAGTTCCTTAACCAAAGGAACTACCTTCATCCTGCAATTCCCACTTACCACCACTATCAAAGATCAAAATACCTCATCCTATAGGCCTGCATGGCAAAGTGCCCAAGCTTAGCACTTAACTTGTAATTGGTTACGGCCCCTACCCCCGCACCGATGATAGGTATCAACTGCAACAGCTTCGCCAAGTCCAAATAATCCCTATAAGCTAATTGAAAGGCTCGCCAATCGAAGGCTTCAACATGCCCAGGATATCGACCTACATAGTCTTGCCAATTCTCCAACAACCGAATGGTTTCATTTCTGCTTTCCTGAGAAGAAAATGTAAGTTTAAAAACATACAATAAAAAAATACGCTCCTGTAAGTTGGAGGTATCATACCCATAAAGGCGGGCAATTTCAAAAAGCATCTTCATTTTGATCATTAAAAAAGCAGGTAAATCAGCCAATCCTAGTAAAATCCCCCCTGCACCTGTCACGGCACCTTCCACGCTTGCGGTCCGTTGATAGAGGGTGATGATATCCTTTACCTTGGTTTCACGATCCACCAAGTTTGCTGTATGGAAGGGATCCCCTGTAATATATTGATTGCCTACCAACACTGCCTTCACCATTTTTTCCATAGCAAATGTAATCGCTTGATGAACTTTATCTGGGATAATCGTATTGAACGCCTGCTGAGCTCCAGCAGTTACAATACCCATGATACTTGGCCGCTGCTTTACTTCCATGAGCCAAGCCATCATTTCAGCCAAGGCAAGTTGTTCGTAGGTAGATTCACTTTTCCCCATACGGAAAGCTACAAAAAATAAAATTCCTGCCTTGCTATTGCTCACAAAAACAAGGCAGGAATTTTACGTATACACTTTTTTACGCGAAATTTTGTTGGTTGGATGAAGGATACTCTCGAATGAGTTTAGAACTAAACTCACTGAGATAAGAGTCTCCCAAATCCCTTAGCACAATGACCCAATCTTTATTTATCCGATAAATGCCTCGTTCGAAGCAAAACTGATAGGATAAACTATGTTTACACACATTCGTATGGGTATGATACTTAAAATTGTACCCCAATTCACACAACCTCACAAAAGAAACCTTAGCAAACTCCTCTCCATCCCGGAGTACTGTTGCTAAAATTTTTTGGTTTGTTTTCAAGATGCTAAGGATGGTCCGAACCTCCCCGCTATCCACCGAGCGCCTATGATTATTGTGGCTATTGCGGCAATAATCATCACAAAACTTCTTGTCTGACCGACCACGAACAAGCTTTCCGCAGTACAGGCAAAAATTCTTGATAGTGTACATGGTGTGAAAATTAAAATAGTTAAAACCTTATGTTTCAGCATTTCAAACATAAACAAAACTATCATTCGAAAAAATACCCAAAATTGGGTATTTTTTGATTCATTTTTTTCAATTTAAAATTTTATGGATAATTTTTCGATCAATTTAAAATAATATTTGGAACAAAAAAGAGCTGAAATCCGTGGACTTCAGCTCTCAATAAATTTTAAAGCTTTTAGCTGATTAATTTGTAGCCTGATAGACTAGATCAAAACGATCCAAATGCATCACTTTTGTCCAAGCTTTTACAAAATCCTGAATGAATTTTTCTTGGTTATCTTGCTGTGCATATACTTCTGCCAACGCTCTTAGCTCAGATTGTGAACCAAAAATCAAGTCTGCGCGAGTGGCTGTATATTTTGCAGCACCCGTTTTTCTATCAACACCTTGAAATTTTTCCTTAGTATCATCCAAGGCTTTCCACTCAGTACTCATATCCAACAAGTTGACAAAGAATTCATTATTCAACTGATCATTTGCTGCTGTGAATACTCCATGATTAGATCCGTCATAGTTTGCCCCCAAGGCTCTCATTCCACCTACCAATACGGTCATTTCAGGTGCTGTCAAGGTTAATAATTGCGCTTTGTCTACTAGTAATTCCTCTGTAGAAATCGTGTATTGAGTCTTAAGGTAGTTTCTAAAACCATCTGCCATAGGCTCCAACAAATTCATAGACTCTACGTCTGTTTGCTCTTGCGTAGCATCCATACGTCCCGGAACAAATGGCACCGTTATATTTTGACCAGCGTTTGCAGCTGCCTTTTCAACCGCTGCTGAACCAGCTAGTACAATCAAATCAGCCATGGATATTTTTTTGTTCCTTGACTTAGCATTGAAATCAGCCTGAATTTTTTCATAAACAGCCAACACCCGCTGCAACTCTGCTGGATTATTCACTTCCCAATCCTTTTGAGGAGCTAGTCGGATTCTCGCTCCGTTGGCACCACCTCTTCTGTCAGAACCTCTATAAGTAGATGCAGAAGCCCAAGCAGTAGAAACCATATCTGAAATCGACAAACCGGAATTTAATAAAGCAATCTTTAAAGCCGCAATATCCTGGGTATTTACTAAAGGATGATTAACTGCTGGAATTGGGTCTTGCCAAATTAGATCTTCCTTAGGAGACTCCGGACCCAAATAAGTGGTTTTTGGACCCATATCTCTGTGAGTCAATTTAAACCAAGCTTTAGCAAATGCTTCATCAAACTCAGCTGGGTTTTCATAAAATCTTCTGGAGATTTTTTCATAAACAGGATCATATCTCAAGGACAAATCGGTGGTTAACATGGTAGGCGTATGCCCTTTGCCTTCTTCAAAAGCATCTGGATAGAGTACTTCGGCATTGGTTGCCACCCACTGATGTGCACCTGCAGGACTTTTGGTCAATTCCCACTCGTGTTCAAATAAACTCTTAAAATAGCCTATAGACCACTCGGTAGGGGTCAATGTCCAAATCACTTCTAATCCTGAGGTGATCGCGTCCGCACCTTTCCCAGACTTGTAAGAACTCTTCCAGCCAAAGCCTTGCTCCTCAATACCAGCAGCCTCAGGTTCAGGGCCTACATGATCCGCAGGTCCAGCTCCATGAGTCTTTCCTAGGGTATGTCCTCCGGCAATCAAAGCCACTGTTTCCTCGTCATTCATACCCATTCTTCCAAAGGTCTCTCGGATATCATGAGCTGCCAACAGTGGATCTGGAACACCATTAGGTCCCTCTGGATTTACATAAATCAAGCCCATCTGAACAGCTGCAAGGGGATCTTCTAATTTTCTTCCTTCAGAATATCTCGCAGCATCGTCTAGCCACTTGCTTTCTGCACCCCAATAAACATCGATTTCTGGTTCCCAAACATCATCTCTACCTCCTGCAAAACCATAGGTTTCGAAGCCCATCGATTCCAACGCCACATTACCTGCTAATATCATCAAGTCAGCCCATGAGATCTTATTTCCATATTTCTGCTTGATTGGCCAAAGCAATCTTCTTGCTTTATCCAAATTGGCATTGTCTGGCCAGCTGTTTAATGGTGCAAATCGCTGTTGTCCAGCTCTTGAACCACCTCTACCATCACCAGTCCGGTATGTACCTGCACTATGCCATGCCATACGGATAAACAAACCTCCGTAATGTCCATAATCAGCAGGCCACCAATCTTGTGAATCGGTCATCAAATCCGTCAAGTCTTTCTTCAAAGCAGCATAATCCAACGAATTGAATGCTTGTATGTAATTAAACTCATCTCCCATTGGATTGGATAAAGATGAGTTTTGTCTCAATATTCCTAGATTTAATTGATTCGGCCACCAATCAGAGTTTTGCGCAACATTTGCAGCGCTTGGACTGCGCTTAGTCGCTCCTGACCAGCCATCGACGCCTTCGTAATTTTTTTGTGCTACTGCTCCAAAAATAAAGCCGAACAGTAATCCAAAAATCAACATGGATTTTTTCATTTGTATCGTGTTTTTAGGTGATTTATTCAATAAACAAAAGTAATCCTTAATACCCCTTCTTGAAAATTGAAAGAATCAATCAATGATAGACAAAAGCTTACAAACAGACCAAATCCATACACAAAATCTATAAAATAACAGAAGCCTCCCAAGTGGAGGCTTCTAGTTAACAGGCAGTTGTCATAAATTTAATCTTATATTCTTGTCAAAGCTTAAGACCAAAAGTTATAAAGAATGTTCTACCATCAGCAGGCATAATACCTGGCCCTGGATACCCTCCGGCTCTTCTGGTAAAATACATCTCATTCAAAAGATTGTTGATTCCAGCTCTCAAAATATATCTTTTTCCAAGATTAGCCGATCCGGAAATATCCTGCACCCGATAAGCAGGAATCAAGCCAACAGTAGCAGCAGCATTCGGTGTTACTGTGTTGGAAGCATCTGCAAATGCATCACCGATATCACTTAATTGCCATGTCACAGAGTATTTATTATAGCGATAAGTAACTCCATAGCGATTGATTCTTCTCGGCGCATTTTCTACCCTGTTTCCATTCAGATTACCCTCGATAATGGCTCCCTCTCGTACCGTGGTTACCGGGAAATCCCGATACCTTGCATCAACGAAGGCGAGGGAGGCAAACAGATGTACGTAACCAAAGCGAGATGTTTTTGACAAAGCGGTCACAGGATCAAATTCTACATAGCCTTCAAAACCCTGACTCACAGAAGTTCCTAAATTGGTACGGAATTGATTGATTCTTCCATCAGGGCCCAGCTGTGCAATGGTCCCAATTCTATCTGCATAATTCAAATAGAAGTAGCCGACGTCAAACTTCATCCAATTTTGAATAGCTCCACGGTAGCCAAAATCAAAATTAAAACCTCGAGAATCCTGCAAATTAGGATCGATGATGTCTGTCGTGGCAGGTGGAGTTAAGTCAGAAATCAAAACAGGTCTATAGGCTTCAGAGAAATTAGTGTAGAATTCCGTACTTCTTGTCACTTTATATTCAGCTCCAACACCAACTAACAGAAAGTTTCTTGTAGTCTGCTGCGGTAAAAGCAGTACCTCTGCGTCATTAACCACGTTGAATAAACCCTCCATATTGGAAAATATTCGCTCGTAACGCAAGCCGGCAGTTGCCAAAAATCGATCGTTGAAACGAAATACGTTCTCAATAAATGCAGCATGATTGATGTTGGTAAACTCTAATTCCCGTCGATAAATACCCCCATCGACCAAGTCAAAGTTCATACGAGTACCGTTATCCCCTTGACCAAACTGCCTTCTATCAATAAATCCATTAAAATAACGGAGACCAGCAGCCAAGGTATGGGCTTTCCCAAATAGGACATAATCATGAGTCATGCGTAATTCGGATCCGTAGGTAGTATAAAAATCACGATCAATTTGACGACCACCCATATCATCTTCTTGAAAGATGGGACTCATAAAGCCGATAGAGTTTCTCTCTGCAAATGTCCCAAAAGCCTTCCAGCTAAACTTCGTTTGATCACTTAGAATGTATTCGGCTGTTAAAGCCGGAATAAACCAAGGTGTGCTAAACCAGTTTCTTGCACGGGTACTTTCCTGAGGGTTTCTTTCAAATTGCTCATCTGTCAACCCACCAGGCTGCTGACTTTCAGTATTCATATAAGTCATTTCCACCCCTAGCATCAACCGATTACTTGCAGCATAATTAACTTCTACATGGGCATGATCAGTATCAAAGAATCCATTTTCTCTCCAGCCATTCCCCCTCCTTTTTTGGTAATAGGCCGTATAACTCCACTTCCCTTCAGTTCCTCCTAAGTAATTGAATGTACTAAACATCCCGTCATTACCTACCGTATTGAGTGTTTCAAAAGTAAAGCGAGTAGACTTATCAGGTTTTCTCATGACAAAATTCATCAAGCCTCCAAACTGAGAGCCATACTGTAAAGAAGAAGCTCCACGGATAATTTCAATTTGTTCTACTACTTCCATTGGAGGTGTAAAATAGGCCTCTGGATAGCCCATCGGATCTGGAGTAATATCGTATCCATTCATACGAACGTTAAATTCCCAAGATCGATTGGGGTTCAGCCCTCTCGAGGCAACTCCCAATTGTATTCCCGAACCGTCGTTTTCCCAAATGGATATCCCAGGTGTTCGAGCAAAAATCTGACGGCTATTGTTCATAGCCAAATTGGCATTGATTTCAGTAACTCGGATAACCTCCGTTTTTTTACCAGCATTGATGCGGAAACGATCCACTTCTGGCAATCGCTCCTGTCCCATAATCCCCCTGCTTACTGAAAACTCAAAAGCATCCAACAATAAGGGATCCTCTTCGAGTGCTACTGAAAATTCTTTTTGCTCTCGATCCCCTAATTCAAATTGTACTTTAAAATCCTTAAAGCCTAGCATGCTGATTTTTAAGGTATAGTTCCCTGAGTTAATGTCACGCATCTGAAAGTACCCAGACGCATCCGTCTGAACACCCCTTACCGTTCCGTCCAGCAATACTGCAGCCCCCACCACTGGATCATTGTTTTCATCAGTAACCAATCCTTTGATTGCTGCCCTTTGAGCAAATACAGATTGTTGTAAAAAGAAAATAAGCACCAAACACCAGCTAATTCTCATATCTTGCCTTTATTTAGATTTAGTTCAAATAGGGTGCAAATGTAAGAGAATGAAAGACTCCTTGTGTATTTATTTAGATTAATTATAAATGAAAAAATTTAATGGAAATCATAACAGAAAGTTATGGATCAACTAGCTTTCTTGATCTCCTTTATAAAAAATTTGACCATCAACTTAGAACATAAAATAAAGGCGGATTCTGAGAGAAATCCTTTTTCTCTAAAAAGGATTTTGACTATACACACGAACGTAATCAATCTCCATTCGTTGGGGCCATACAGTGGGATCTACCCCTTTAGAACCACCCCAATTACCGCCAACAGCCACGTTAAAAATCAAATGAAAGCTTTGATCAAAAGGCCACTCATCTGATTCTCCATTTTGAGTATTTTGGAAGGTGTGGTATTTTTCACCATCAATAAAAAAATCGATCTTATCCTCAGTCCAATCAATCGCATACACATGAAACTCATCCGAACAGGTAGGTAGTTCTACTTGCATACCTTTTTGAGTTCCTCTCATGTGATTGAAGGACTCCGTATGTACTGTTCCATGAACCACTCCTTGTTCATAGCCTACATGTTCCATAATATCAATCTCACCGCTCTTCGGCCAATTCCCATAGACTTTCTCCTCCGGAAGCATCCAAATAGCAGGCCAAGATCCTAGACCTCGTGGCATTCTTGCACGCACTTCAATGTATCCATAAGTCCAAGAAGCTTTCCCGCGTGTCAATAATCTGGCGGAAGTATATCCTTTTTCATAGGTACTATCTTTGTGTACTTCAATAATCAAAACACCATCTTCTACCCGTGCATTTTTGGGATTTTTCTCAGTATAAAATTGTAGTTCATTATTACCCCAACCATTATCACCCACATCATAAGACCATTTAGAGGGATTAGGTAATCCATCTTGTTCAAACTCATCAGACCAAACCAAATATTTTGATTCAGTCGACCCACAGCCAAACAGACCATTCCCAAATAATAAAGCCATAATGAGTATACCAATAGAATCTTTGAACATAGTTTTAATATCTATATGCATATGATTTACGAATGTTATCAATTTATTTTAGCTATCAAAAAAAGATTTTCATTAATTTTCAACTAATCAATAAAACAAAAAGGGCAAGAATGAATCCTGCCCTTTTTGTCTTTTGTCAATTTCCAAAATAATTTACTTGGTTCTCTCCACTTTCACTTGATCCAAACCTCGCTTGCGAAGTAATGCATCAATTTTTGGTTCAGCACCTCTGAAATTCACATACATATTCATTGGTTCATCTGTACCTCCTCTTTCTAAAATCTCCTTTCTAAAAGCAGTGGCTTTTTCTTGATTAAACAATTCTGTTTCTTTAAACGCCTGGAAAGCATCTGTATCCAAGACACCTGACCAAATGTAACTATAATAGCCACTGGAGTAGCCTCCTGAGAATATATGCTGGAAATAAGTACTTCTATAGCGTGGAATAATCTCATCTATCAAACCAATTTTCTGCATACTTTCAGTTTCAAAATCATCTGCATTCATATTAATAGCAGACTTTTGGGTATGATAATCCAAATCCAATAAAGACGCTGCCAAGTATTCTGTGGTAGCAAAGCCTTGTCCAAACGTACCACTGTTGGTCAATTTTGCTATCAACGCATCTGGAATCGTTTCACCCGTTTGGTAATGTTTGGCATACGATTTCATTACAGAAGGTTCAGTTGCCCAGTTTTCCATGATTTGCGATGGCAGCTCTACAAAGTCTCGCGGGACAGAAGTGCCTGCCATACTTCTGTATTGCACATTAGAAAGCAGGCCATGAAGTGCGTGCCCAAATTCATGAAAGAAAGTAGTCACTTCATCAAATGTAAGCAAAGCGGGTGCATTACCCGTTGGTTTCGAGAAATTACATACAATGGAAATTACGGGGGCCTTGCGAACACCATTGTCCATTTGCTGAGGACGGTATGAGGTCATCCAAGCACCTCCTCTTTTCGAAGCTCTGGGATGAAAGTCCATGTACAATACGCCTAGGTGCTTACCATCAGCTTCTTTTACCTCATAAGCCTTAGCTTCTGGATGATAGGTAGGAATATCAGCAATTTCATGGAATGTCAAACCAAACAAGCGATTGGTCACCATAAATACGCCTTCTTGCACTTTTTCCAAAGAAAAATAAGGCTTTACTTCCTGCTCATCCAAATCGAATTTTTGCTTTCTTAATTTCTCTTCGTAAAATCTCCAATCCCAAGGCTCCAATTGAAAATCGCTACCCTCTGCAACAATCATGGCCTGCATTTCAGCACGCTCTTCCTTTGCTTTTGCCAAAGCAGGTGCCCAGAGTTGATTCAAAAGTTTGTAAACATTAGCAGCAGTTTTTGCCATCGATTCTTCTAAAACATAATCTGCATGCGTTTCATAGCCTAGCAATTGAGCTTTTTCTCTCCTCAGATTGGCCATTTCGATCAAGGCAGCCTTATTATCTTTATCCGTTCCTTGATTCCCACGCATCTGATATGCATTCCAGATTTGTTTTCTTAACTCCCTGTTTTCAGCATATTGTAAAAAAGGCATGATGCTTGGATTTTGTAGTGTAAACAACCACTTACCTTCGTCACCTGCTGCTTTTGCATCAGCAGCCGCCGCATCCCTTAATTCCTGAGGTAATCCCGCCAAATCTGCTTCATTATCCACAATAAGCTTAAATGCATTGGTTTCAGCTAATACATTCTGACCAAATTGAAGGCTCAGTACAGACAGTTTACTATTGATTTCTCGTAACTTTTCTTTATCAGAATCATTTAAATTAGCCCCATTCCTAACGAATCTTTTATAGGCCTTTTCTAGTAACTGCTTTTGCTCAGCATTTAAACCGAACTTTTCTTGATTTTCGTAGACAGACTTGATGCGCTCGAAGAGTTTTTCATTCAAGGTTATGTTATCCGCATGTTGAGACAATTCCGGAGCCATTTCTCTTGCAATCGCCTGCAATTCATCGTTGGTATTGGCGGAATTTAAGTTACCAAATACTGTGCTTACTTTAGCCAGCAAAGCTCCTGAAAATTCCAAGGCTTCGATTGTATTGGTGAACGTAGGCTCTTCTGTATTGTTAACGATGGCATCGATTTCCGCCTGCTGCTCTTTGATACCTTCACGAAGTGCAGGCGCAAAATGCATATTTTGTATGGTTTCAAACGGCGGAACTTCAAACGGCGTATTATAGGCCTCAAAGAATGGGTTGCTCATATCTGTTTTTTCTTCACTTTGTCCACAGGAAAACATCATTGTCCCCGCAGCCAAAGCCATCAACATCATTTTTTTCATAGAAATTAGTATTTGGGTTTGGTTTACAAATATACGGAAAGTGAGTGATTGGTTGTTGGTTAATTGAGTGATTTAGGAGAAAGGGTAAAGGTGAAAGGATAAAGGGGGAGTGAACAGTGAACCACCAGTTCATCATTCGAAATTTTCTAACATCAGTAAACCGTAACTTTGGGTATCTCGCAAAGGCGCCAAGCCGCAAAGTTTCACGCAACGGACGCAACGATAAAGCGCAAAGAACGCCACGCTACCATGTAAAGTAATACACAAAAAACTATCTCCTCTGTTTGCTGCCCCCGAATATATCGCGTCAGCATATATCCATTTATATCGCGTCAGCATATATCAGTTGCTATCCCTAAAAATCTATCCTAACAGCCTACAAACACAAAACCCCCAAGATTTTTCCTGAGGGTTCAATAATGTGGCAGCGATCCCGATCCTCGGGACAGGCTCTCCTCTCCCGGGTGTAACCATTTGTTAAGTTTATTGGTAAATTGAGTAAATGGTTGATTGAGTGATTTAGGAGAAAGGGTAAAGGTGAAAGGATAAAGGGGGAGTGAACGGTGAACCACCAGTTCATCATTCGACATTTCCTAACATCAGTAAACCGTAACTTTGGGTGTCTCGCAAAGGCGCCAAGCCGCGAAGTTTCACGCAACGGACGCAACGATAAAGCGCAAAGAACGCTACGCTACGATGTAAAGTAATACACAAAAAACAATCTCCTCTGTTTGCTGCCCCCTAATATATCGCGTCAGCATATATCCATTTATATCGCGTCAGCATATATCAGTTGCTATCCCTAACAATCTCTCGGTAAAGCATAAAAACACAAAACCCCCAAGATTTCTCCTGAGGGTTCAATAATGTGGCGGCGATCCCGATCCTCGGGACAGGCTCTCCTCTCCCGGGTGTTACCATTTGTTAAGTTGATTGAGTGATTGGTTAATTAAGTGATTTAGGAGAAAGGGTAAAGGTGAAAGGATAAAGGGGGAATCAACAGTGAACCAATAGTTCATCATTCGGAATTTTCTAACATCAGTAACCCGTAACTTTGGGTGTCTCGCAAAGGCGCCAAGCCGCAAAGTTTCACGCAACGGACGCAACGATAAATCGCAAAGAACGCCACGCTACGATGTAAAGTAATACGCAAAAAACTATCTCCTCTGTTTGCTGACCCCAAATATATCGCGCTAGCATATATCCACCTATATCGCGTAGCATATATCATTTGCTATCCCTAAAAATCTCTCGTTTCTCCCTCCGCGACCCCTGCGAAAGACTCTGGGTTCTCTGCGGTTAAAAGATCCCAGCAATGGTTATCGCAACGGACGCAACGATAAAGCGCAAAGAACGCTACGCTACGATGTAAAGTAATACACAAAAAACAATCTCCTCTACTTCCTGCCCTTTTATATCGCCGCAGGCATATATCAGTTGCTATCCCTAAAAATCTATCCTAACAGCCTACAAACACAAAACCCCCAGATTTTCATCTGAGGGTTCAATAATGTGGCGGCGACCTACTCTCCCGGGTGTAACCCCAGTACCATCGGCGCTGCAGGGCTTAACTTCTCTGTTCGGGATGGGAAGAGGTGGGACCCCTGCGCTAGGCCGCCTAATCTTTAGATGTGAGACATAAGACACTAGACATGAGACTAACCCATCCTGTATTTCTGTCTTCAATCTATAATATCTTTGTTCTCTGGAGTAACCCGGTCTTGACTCTTGGTTCTCGACTCTAGCCTCTAGTTTGATCATGTTTCGTAGAGAATGCAACAGCATTCGAGAAAGTAAGTTTTCGGGCAATTAGTACTGCTCGGCTATGTCATCTCTGACTTTACACCTGCAGCCTATCAACGTCATCGTCTCTGACGGCCCTGTTTGGAAGTCTCATCTTGGAGGGGGTTTCGCACTTAGATGCTTTCAGCGCTTATCCCTTCCCGACGTAGCTACCCGGCAGTGCAGTTGGCACCACAACCGGTACACCAGCGGTCAGTCCAACCCGGTCCTCTCGTACTAAGGTCAGAGCTCCTCAAACTTCCCACGCCCGCAACAGATAGGGACCGAACTGTCTCACGACGTTCTGAACCCAGCTCGCGTGCCACTTTAATGGGCGAACAGCCCAACCCTTGGGACCTTCTCCAGCCCCAGGATGTGACGAGCCGACATCGAGGTGCCAAACCTCCCCGTCGATATGAGCTCTTGGGGGAGATCAGCCTGTTATCCCCAGAGTACCTTTTATCCTTTGAGCGACGGCCTTTCCATACAGTACCGCCGGATCACTATACCCGTGTTTCCACCCTGCTCGGCTTGTAGGCCTCACAGTCAAGCTCCCTTATGCTATTGCACTCCACGCACGGTTACCAAGCGTGCTGAGGGAACCTTTGGAAGCCTCCGTTATCCTTTTGGAGGCGACCACCCCAGTCAAACTACCCACCAAGCAATGTCTCCCGAAAACTCGGGATTAGATACCAGGCAAACAAAGGGCGGTATTTCAACAGCGACTCCTCAACGCCTGGCGACGCCAATTCACAGTCTCCCGCCTATCCTACACATCGTTTACCCGATACCAATGCTAAGCTGCAGTAAAGGTTCATGGGGTCTTTCCGTCCCGTTGCGGGTACACGGCATCTTCACCGTGACTACAATTTCACCGAGCTCATGGCTGAGACAGCGCCCAGATCGTTACACCATTCGTGCAGGTCGGAACTTACCCGACAAGGAATTTCGCTACCTTAGGACCGTTATAGTTACGGCCGCCGTTTACCGGGGCTTCAATTCAATGCTTCTCTTGCGATAACATCCCCTCTTAACCTTCCGGCACCGGGCAGGTGTCAGGCCTTATACATACTCTTTCGAGTTCGCAAAGCCATGTGTTTTTGCTAAACAGTCGCCTGGGCCTTTTCACTGCGGCCTCCCAATCGCTTGGGTAGGCGCCCCTTCTCCCGAAGTTACAGGGCCATTTTGCCGAGTTCCTTAGCCATGACTCACTCGAGCACCTCAGGATTCTCTCCTTGACCACCTGTGTCGGTTTGCGGTACGGGTGCATATACGCTTAACGCTAGAAGTTTTTCTTGGAAGCACTTAGGATCACTATCCAGTCGTCCGTAGACTCCCGGTACTATCACGTTCGGCTAATCTTGCGCATTTACACAAAACCAATACCTACTCGCTTTAACGCGGTATTCCGTCACCGCGCGGATCTTTCATCACTCCGTCACTCCATCACCTGTATATACAGTATGGGAATATCAACCCATTTGCCATCGGAATCCCCACTCGGGTTATCCTTAGGACCCGACTAACCCTGATCCGATTAACGTTGATCAGGAAACCTTGGTCTATCGGTGTGCGGGTTTCTCGCCCGCATTATCGTTACTTATGCCTACATTTGCTTTTCCAAAAGCTCCAGCACACATTACCATGTACCTTCGCCGCCGTTGGAA